>DASXEJ010000116.1 GCA_036490175.1 Pirellulales bacterium
TCCTCGGACCTTGATCCGGCCAGCACCCAGGTCCGCGGTGCCGTGCGAGCCGTGGGCATGTTCGCTGACGCTATCCCAGCAGTTGGGGATGTGTCGGCAGTAGCTAGAAAGCCGCGACCCGTCGGCATACTCGAACTCGACCGCATGGTGATCGAAAATCTCGCCATATTCCTTGCCGGTGCGAACCTGACGTCCGCCCATCCCTTCGGCCTTTACCGGGTAGCCTCGCTTCAGCCAGTTGATCACATCCAGGTTGTGAATGTGCTGCTCGACGATGTGATCTCCGCACAGCCAATTGAAGTAGTACCAGTTGCGCATCTGATACTCCATCTCGCTCTGACCTTCGGTCTTCGGATGGACCCACACGCCGGCGCCGTTCCAATAGGCGCGGGTCGCGATAATATCGCCGATGGCGCCGTCTTGCAGTCGCTTGATCGTCTCGATGTACGAGGCTTCGTGATGTCGTTGCAGCCCGACGCCCACAGCCAGGTTCTTTTGCCGCGCTACCTGCGCGGCGGTGAGCACGGCACGCACCCCCACCGCGTCGACGGCCACCGGCTTCTCCATGAAAATATGCTTGCCCGCCTCGACGGCAGCCGCAAAGTGTACGGGCCGGAAGCCAGGTGGCGTAGCCAGGATCACCAAGTCGACCCCCGCGCCCAGCACTTGCTTATAGGCGTCGAAGCCGACGAAGCGACGTTCCTCGGGGACGTCAATCCGATTGGCGATACCACCTTCTTTTTGCAGGCTCTGCAGGCTGCTTTCCAAGCGATCTTTAAAGGCGTCGCCGACTGCCACCAGCTTGACGTTTCCCTTGGTGTTCAATGCCTGACTGGCCGCTCCGGTGCCACGGCCGCCGCAACCGATCAGGCCGATCTTGATCGTATCGTCACTCGCCGCATGTGCCATGCGTGCCGGGCCGAGAGTCGCCGCCAGGCTCCCGCCTACTACGGCAACAGTCGACGACTTGAGAAACGTACGGCGCGAAGCGCTGGAGGGATCGTTGCTCGGGGCGTGCTCGGACATGTCCTGCTCTCCTTGAAAGTAATGGACGGTAGGCGGTCGGCATTCCGCAGCCAGGGTTGTTCGCAGTGCCTGACGGCACAGCCTATTGGCTACGATTTTGTTCGATTGTTAGGTGATTAATCCGTCGGGCTTCGACTCGTTGGCGTTCGATCGCGCTCTTCTGGCGGGGCATTTATTTCTGGGAAGCGTCTGGGGCGTATTTGACTTTCTCGGCTGCCGGCGGCTCGACCAGCGGACGCACGACGCGGAATCCCAGGAACAAGGCGTCAGTATAATACCAAATGCTCTGCGGAATCTGCGGATCTTGCTGCTTCCATTCCTTGGTCGACGCGCGTCGCGTGGCGCTACGCAGTGCCGTTGGGTCGTCATCCCACGATCCGCCGCGGACGCTGCGCGGTTCCACACGCGATGCCACGGCCAGCGGATTAGCTGCCAAGGTCCCCGCAGACTTGGCGTAGAAATCCGGCACGTATTGGTCGACGCACCACTCGGCCACGTTGCCGTGCATGTCGTGCAGACCCCAGGGATTGGGTTTCTTCTTGCCAACCGGGTGATAGGCTTCGTTGGCGTTGTCGTAGTACCAGGCGTAATCTCCCAGCTGATCGGCGTCATCACCGAACGAATAAACGGTTGTCGTGCCGGCTCGGCAGGCATATTCCCATTCTGCCTCGGTCGGCAGGCGGTAGTAATGCCCCGTCTTAGCGGACAGCCATTCGCAATAGGTCTTGGCGGCCAATTGCGTCATGCAGATCGCCGGAAAACCTTCTTTGCCCATGCCAAAGGTCATATCGGTATAGGGCTTCGTGGGGCGGGTGACCGCATCAGCCAGCTTATCGAATTCCGTAGCGGTGCCGCTTTCAACCTTGCGCCGTTGGATATCGAGGCTGAACATGAAGATCTCGTACTCGCCCCAGGTCACCTCGCACTTACCCATCCAAAATGGCGCGATCTCGACCTCGTGCTGCGGACCTTCGTCCTCCTTGCGGCCGGCCTCGCCGACGGGGCTTCCCATCAGAAACTTGCCCCCTTTGATCGGCACCAGGTCGAACTTGACGGGCGTGCCCGAAACGACCTGGGTGTACGGCTTCATACTGGCTTCGTCGTGGGCCACGGCCGCGGGATCCGTCGTGGCAGTCGCTGTCGAATCCTCGGCCAAGAGTATCGTTCGCGCGCCGCCCATGGCTACCAGACATACACAACCGGCCAGACAAAACACGAAATGTCGCCGAGCGAGGACTTGCCAAAGCATCTTCATCATGAGGAGGATAATCTGCGGGGTTCTTAAGAGGTAGTATTTAACGGCAGCCGTACTTCGTTCGTCGGCCGGCCGCGGACTTAATTGGTTAGGGCGTCCCTGGAATGCAAGCCGTGCGGCGGGTCAAAATGGTAGGTCGTCTCTCAATCGGCAGCAAGCGCTCGCCGACGCTACATCTTGCCGGCCGAACGACGACGACCGTCGGCGCCACTTTCGTCGGCGCCCTCATCGGAAGCGCCCTCCTTGTGGGTGCTGCGCCGCACCGGCTCATCGCCGCCGACAATTCTCGACTTGCGCGCTACGAATTCACCCAGGTCGAGATGGGCATGCAATTCAAGGTGCTATTGTATTCCGACGGGGACAAGGCCGCAAATCAGGCTGCGGCGGCCGCATTTCAGCGGATTCACGAGCTCAATGGCATCATGAGCGATTACGACCCGGCGAGCGAGTTATCGCGCCTCAGCGATACCGCTGGCAGCGGCCAGTCCGTGAAGGTCGGGCCCGATTTATGGAAGGTGCTATCCCGCGCCCAGGCCCTGGCCGAACAATCGGCCGGCGCCTTCGACATCACGGTAGGTGCCTATGTAAAGCTGTGGCGGCGCGCCCGCCGTGCCAAAGAGATGCCGGCGGCGGATCGCCTGGCCGAAGCGCGCACGACCGTCGGCTACAAATTTCTGCGGCTGGACGCAGAGGCACAGACCGTTGAACTGCTGCGTCCCGGCATGCGGCTCGACCTGGGCGGGATCGCCGTCGGCTATGCCATCGATGAAGCTTTGATCGTGCTCGCCCGGCAAGGTATTACCCGGGCATTGATCGACGGCAGCGGCGACATCGTCGTGGGCGATCCGCCACCAGGAGAAGCAGGCTGGCGCATCGGCGTTGCTCCGCTGGAAGCCAAGGATGGCCCACCCACCCGCTTTCTCACGTTGCACAACTGCGCGGTGACGACTTCCGGTGATGCCTGGCAATTTGTCGAGCTCGACGGCAAACGCTATTCGCACATCCTCGATCCACACACCGGGTTGGGGCTGACTGACCGTAGCCTCGTGATCGTCGTCGCGCACGATGGAATCTCGGCAGACAGCCTGACCAAAGCAGTGGCCGTCTTGGGACCAGGGCGCGGCCTGACGTTTCTCGACAAATACCCAAACGCCGCGGCACTCGTCGTGCGTCAGGTCGACGGCCAAACCAAAGTCGAAGAGACGCCCAACTTCAAAGATTTCGAAGCGAAGCCCTAGCGGCTAAATATCGCCGCCACGACCGCGCGGCTGTCGAATCACTCGTCCACGGACACGCGTTCCCTTTTCTGAGGCGGCTGTTGATGAAGGCCAATTGGCGCGCACCGCGTCGCATCGCTTGTTAGAATTGCCGGCCTGGGACTTCTCCGGCACGCCCTTTCGCAAGGATCATACTAATGCGATCGACGTATACGCGTCTCTTTGTAACCGCGTTTTCATTAGTCACTACTTCCTTGGTTTCCACGACCGCTCGCGCGGCCGAGCCGAGCCTTGTCGCAGCCGGTGGCGAGACCAAGAAGCTCGCTGGCGGCTTCCTCTTTACTGAGGGGCCTGCTTCGGACCGTGAAGGAAATGTCTTTTTCTCCGACATACCCAGAAGCCGCATCATGTGCTGGTCGACCGATGGAGTGCTTTCGACGTTTCGCGAGAACTCCGGCGGCTCGAACGGCCTGTGCTTCGACAAGCAGGGGAATCTGCTGGCCTGTGAAGGGGGCGCCCGACGCCTTACCTCGACCGCTCCCGATGGCAAGGTGACGGTGCTCGTCGACAACTATGAGGGCAAGAAATTCAACAGCCCGAACGATCTGTGGATCGATCCGCAAGGGGGCGTTTACTTCAGCGATCCGCGCTATGGAGGCATGGACGGCCTGGAGCTGCCCGGCTTCTACGTCTTTTATCTGGCGCCGGATCACAAGCAGCTGACGCGCGTCATCGACGATATGGTAAAGCCCAACGGCCTGGTCGGCAGCGCCGACGGCAAGCATCTCTACGTGACTGACGCCGGAGGGGGCAAGACCTACGTCTATGCGATCAAGCCTGACGGCTCGCTCGCCGATAAAAGGCTATTCGCCGAACAAGGCTCGGACGGCATGGCACGTGACGAACAGGGCAACATCTATCTCACCGATCGCGGCATCACGGTCTACAACGCCGCAGGGAAAAAGATCGAAACCATTGCAATCCCCGAAGGACCGGCCAATCTAAAATTCGGGGGCCCGGACAAGAAAACCCTCTTCGTCACGGCGCGCACCTCGCTGTATGCCGTGCCGATGAACGTGAAGGGGCAGTGAGCCCTGCCAACCGATTTGGATCCGCGACCGCTTACGATCGTGCCCCGGCTGCTTCGCCGCGCTCCCCGAAGCGTTCCAAAGCCAACTCCTTTAAGCCACGCAAATCGAGCTTGCCTGTGCCCAAAACGGGAATCGCGTCGACGTGACAAAAGCTGGCCGGCGACGGGATCCAGATATTCGGTAATCCCGCGGCTGCCAATCCCCGGCAGACTTCCTCGGGCGACATTGGCAGATCGGTATAAAGCACTACCAACCGTTCGCCGCGAGATGGATCAGGCACGCCCGTGACCGCGAATTTAACCTCGTCGGGATCGGCCGCGGTGACGGCTTGCAGCGTCTCTTCGACTTTGATGTGCGGTACCATCTCGCCGCCAATCTTCGAGAAACGGCTTTGCCGCCCGGTGATCTGAATGCATCCTTCGGGCGTCACCCGTCCGACATCGCCCGAATTGTACCAACCATCCTTGATCACCTTGGCCGTCAGGTCGGGCCGGTTCAGGTAGCCCTTCATCACGTTCGGGCCCTTGAACCACAGCACTCCCTCTTGCCCTGGGTTGAGTTCCTTTCCGGATTCCGGATCGACCACCTTTACGTGGACATCGGGGATCGGCATGCCGACGGTCCCTTCGGGCCAGCCGCGCTGTTCGGGCTTCGTGGCGCGTGACTTCGGTACGTGAAAGGCCACGATCGGCGACAATTCCGTAGTGCCGTACCCTTCGCCTGGCCGCACGCCGAACTTCTTTTCGAACGCTTCGGAAAGCTCGATCGGCAACTTCTCGGCGCCGGTCAGCACCATCTCGACCGAGGCAAAATCTTCGGGTTGGCAGCGTCTCAGATAATTGCGCAAGAACGTGGGAGCGGAAACAAGAATCGTGACGTGATTCTTGCGGCACATCTCGCCCACCTGCCGTGCTTCCAACGGGCTAGTGTGATAGGCACCCTTGGGATCGAGCGCCAGCGCCGTCCAGAGCGTGGTGGTGAAGCCGGTGGAATGAAAGAAGGGTAGAATCCCGGCAACACAATCTTCCGGCCGCAGCTGTAACAAATAATCGACGCACTCAACGTTCGACGCCACGTTACGCTGCGTGAGCATCACGCCCTTTGGTTCGCCGGTCGAACCCGACGTGAAAATAACGGTCAGCAGGTCGTCGTCTTTGATTTTGTCGAGGCCCAAGGTCTTTTCGAGCAAACCCAGCGGACAGGCGAAGGCCTGGAAGGCTGCTACCACCTTATCGGTCGTGGTCACCATCTGGCGGAAGTCTTCCAGGTACACCAATTCGGAGTCGATCTGCAAGTTGAAGCGTTCGAGCACTTTGCGGCTGGTCAACACGTGCTTGATGTTCGCCTGGCGAATGCACGAGTTCATCACTTCGGAGGACACCGTGTAATTTAGATTCACCGGCACGCGCCCGCACAGCGGTACAGCGATGTTGGCCAACACGGCGCCGGCCGACGGTGGGACAAGCAAGCCGACGAACTGTTCGTCAGGTCCGAGCACTTCCCGCAGCAACAGCCGGCGGAAAATCAACGTCCGCATCAGCAGGCTGCCGCCGTTCATGTCGACGCCGGTCGTATCGGCAATTTTCGGACGACGCATGTTGCGCCGGCACATGCGAACGAATTCGCGCGGCAAGATCATCGGCTCGGGCATGGGCTTTGGCTTATACACGGTCGAATATCCTTCGTGGTTCTGCGCCGTGCGAGCAACAGCCGCCGATGCGCTTGCCTGTACGAATTGGTTTGCCACACGACCAGGTGCGGGCCGATGCGCTTGGATTTGGTCTCTTGCCAAGTATCACAGCGCGAATTTGCTGGTGCCGTAGATCGATCGGAAAACACCCGGGAAACGTTGCAAAGCCGGCCGAGGCTTGGCGACGCACCCGACGCCCTGGCATGCCCTTTTGACACCTCCGCACCAAGAAGCGTCACATGGCTCCCAGACAAAGGCAATTGAAACACCGCCTCGGTCTGCTCACCCCCCGGCTATGAGGATACCTATTTCTGACTCGGCAAGGTAGGCGGACCGGTCGCTGCGGCGGGCGAAATCTGCAGCGAGCTTGCCAACGCCGCCCCGCTGGTTTTGAGCGACCGTCAAAAATACCCCAGCCAAAACAAGCCCCACGTGAGCAGGCCGGCATCGGTCAAGGCGTGCGACAGCCAGGCGGCATGGATTCCGCCCGGCCGCCGCGCCAACAAGCTCCACACGACCGCGATTAGCGCTAGAGCCACAAACAGCAGTCCGTATGCCAACCCGGCGACGCCCGGCATGGCGGCAAAGATGAACAGGTGCATGGCGGCAAACGCCGCCGCGCTGACGACAATGCCCGCGACGTTGCCGAGACGTTTCGACAGTTCGCGGTCGAGCCAGACCCGAAAGTGAAGCTCCTCAAGTCCGGAGTTGATCGCCGTCAGGAACACCACGACGGCCACCGCACGCCAGGGTGTTATGTGAAATCGCGCGTCGATATCTTGCCGCAGCCTGGTCACGTCCAGATTCAACTGTGCCGCGAGCCAAGGAATGCAAAACGCCGCCGCACCCACCGATAGCGCCGCAAGGCAAACCGCCAGCCCCCAGGTCATGGGTCGGGGCCACGGTTCGTCGATCGGCCACAACGACGCCAGCCCACGTCGACCTTCGACCGAACGTCGCCACCAGACAGGTCCGCCGACCTGGAAAATCTTGTAGCTCGACTGCGCCACGTAGTTGTGCGCAAACCAGGCGAGCCCTATGACCTTGGCGGCAAAGGGAGATGCCGCCAGCAGTATCAACAACCAGATCATTTTTCGCTGCTGTCCTCTGCACACACCGGCTGAGCACGCCACCGGCGGGCATTGCCGTGCATTTGGTTATGCGGATCGCGACGATTTATACGGCTAGGCGAGCCCCTTGCCGCGCCCAAGACGACCTAAAATTGGATGACTTGAGGGCGCGGACCACAGAGAGCATTCGTCTGCCGTGGGTTGCCCGATGTATCGCATGCGGAGGCCGGATTATGCGGCAAATCAGTTCGTTCCTATTCGGCGTGATGGCGGGCGGGGCGTTGGTCTTTTTCGCCCAGCGCTACCACGTCGTACGCACCGACCACGGATTCGAGACCATTCCCAAACTTTCGTCGGGCTTCGACGAAACCTATGTCGACGTGCGCGACTTCCAGGCTCCTGATTGGGATAAACATCGGGCCTTAGCCGCCGCCATCGTGCAAGCCAAGAAAGAACACATTCTGAACGATTCGGCCAGCGAACAAACGCGCCAGGGCGTCGGCTATTTCGTCGATCAGCTGAAACACTTGCGCGACGGTTAACCGCAGGTCATTCCCAACGGCCACGGCACGGATGGGCCTTCTGACCGTACATTCGGCCCGTCCCTCAGATTCGGACCACGCCGGTTCATACCGCCCTGGGCTCCAGGCCGCAAGTGAGCCGCGGTTCGTCGTACCTATCGACGGTGCAACTTAGAGCGATCGTGCGCCTGTGGTCGCCGGGTGCCGTCCGTTCCATCCGTACGGTCCCTTTGCACGGCGCGCACGCTAGGAGCCGCACAAATCCGTCGCCGCGGGCCAGGGCTGAATTCTTGTCCTGGTCTGGCACGATGTACTCTGGGATGCGCGCGATTGCGACGGTCGCGACTCGACTCGTGTTCCCGGGACGGAGAAATGCAGGGTCATGGAATTCAACCGCAACCACTATTTTTTGGCCGGGTTGGTGATCCTGTTCTTGGGCATTCAGATGCGGATGGTCGACTCGTTCATTCTGTCGAGTGAGAGCACACGGTTTCTGGCCAGCCGCTTTCCGAATGCCAAGGGAGCCACGATCGCCAACATGGCTCCGGCCGGCAGTTCGTCCGGACCACGGAAGACATTTCGCCCGCCCGAGTGGATTGGCTGGGCCTTGATCTCGGCAGGTTCGGTGTTGGTGCTGCACAGTTTGGCTATGCCTCGTCCGGCCGGATGACGTAGCTGGCAGCAGATCGACGACCATTCCGTCGGGCGATGGGCTGCAGGCTGCGCACCCGAAGTCGCCCGGCGGCAAATCGACGCGCCTCCGCACCTGGCCCGGTCTGGCGCCAATGCGCTTGACACCCCCCGACTGCGGCATAACATAGATGTTGGACGACGTGTAACATCGCTAGTTTTCCGTCGCGGAATTCGCGGTTTCGTCACCAGGACCGATTCCGGAATGTGTCCTGCGCTTGCCCCTGATGGGATGTTTGTGTTATTGCTTTACCCTTCGTGACAGTCGCTCGGAGACCGTCCGCTTCGCGATACAGGGGAGAATACGTTCGATGGCCACACTCCGCCACCTAGAGCTCACGGACGTCGGCGATGTCACAGTCGTTCGATTGACCGATAGAAAAGTTGTCGACGAAACCAATATCCAGGAATTGGGGCGGGAACTGTTTGCGCTGGTTGAAGAAGATCAGCGCAAGAACCTGCTACTCAATTTTTCCGCTGTCGGCTTTTTGTCCAGCTCGGCCTTGGGCAAGTTGATTACGCTTGATAAGAAGGTCAAGGCGCACGGCGGCAAACTAAAGCTCAGTAACATTCGTCCTGAAATCTACGAAGTGTTCGCGATTACGAAATTGAACAAGTTGTTCGAAATCAAGGATGACGAGGCAGAGGCCCTGGCCGCATTCGCGTAATTGGCCCCTGTCGCGCGGACGCATGTTTTAAGAGGTCGCCAACTGCCCGTCTCCTGGTTCGCAGGGCGAGCGGATTAGCCACGCACCCCCGCAGGCTCCCAAGCATGTCAGCAATGAGCTCGACTTGGAGGACGGAACAAGTCATTCCAAGCGAAAACCTGGCCGGCAAGCGCGTTCTGGACGAAGTTCTTGAGCAGCTTGCTTCGCACGACTGGGAACAGCGCGACATCTTCGGCGTGCACCTGGCCCTGGAGGAAGCGATCGTCAATGCCATCAAGCATGGCAACCGCTGTGACAGCTCGAAGACTGTTCACGTCGTTTGCGAGCTGACCCACGATCGGCTTTTCATCTTGATCAAGGACGAAGGACCGGGCTTCAACCCCGACGCGATTCCCGACTGCACCGACCGTGACAATATCGAGCGTCCCTGTGGTCGCGGGGTGCTATTGATGCGCAGCTTCATGTCGAGCGTCGAATTTCGCGACAAGGGAAACTGCGTCGTCATGACGAAAGAGCGCCAGCCAGGCGACGCGGCATAGCCGCCCCCCCGGCACAGCGTCTGCCAGGATGCCCGCCCACGCTAGTTCGGGCAGGTAAGATCGCCGCTCAGGGGCATTACTCTCTTCCCGCACCTTGGCAGTTGGCCCCGTTGCATTCGCGCTACGGTTTGCTATCGTGGCGCGTTCGTCGCATCACGGGCGTCATTGGGGGTGCGAGTCACGGAAATTAACGGAGACTAATCCATGTCGATGTATGTTGGAGAGGCCCTGGTAGGCGAGGGGAACGAAATCGCCCATATCGATCTGTTGATCGGCAGCAAGGACGGCCCCGTCGGCGCGGCATTCGCCAACGCTCTGGCGACGCAAAGCGAAGGTCACTCGAATCTGCTGGCCGTGCTGACGCCGAATCTGGCCGTGAAGCCGGCGACCGTGCTGATCACCAAGGTCACGATCAAAGGAATGAAGCAGGCCGTGCAGATGTTTGGACCCGCGCAAGCGGCCGTCGCGAAAGCCGTTGCCGACCAGGTCGCGGCCAACGTCATTCCCAAGAATCAGGCCGAGCAGTTGGTCATCGTTTGTGGAGTGTTCATTCACCCTCAAGCCGAAGACGACAAGAAGATCTACGAGTTCAACTACGAGGCCACCAAGCTGGCCATCGCCAACGCTTTGGGCAACAAGCCCAGCGTCGACGAAGTCGTGGCTGGCAAGGACTCGGCAAAGCACCCGTTCCGCGGCTTCTAGGCATTCGTCGCCGCGCGTTGTCATGCGTTGGCCTGTGGCCATCCGCGCGGCTGCGTGCCGTTGTATCGTTGGCGCCGATCCAAGCACCTCTCTCCCCGCAGGGGGAGAGGGCTGGGCGACGTCGCCGCGCGCAAGTTGGCATGCCGCCCGCGTACTCCTCTCGCCAGCGCGCCAACTTTCGCAAGGGAAAGTTGCCATGAGCAAACCGAATATCCTCATCCAGCTCGATACCGACGATCAGCCAAGCGTCTTCGATAGCGTCGTGGCAGTGGATGCCGGCGTGGAGCACTTGTTCCGGCATCACGCCATTACATCGGAGAATGTCCGTGAGCGCGTGCATGGCGCCATTTTCACGCGCGGTCCCGACGATCTGCGCAACACGGCCCTGTTTGTTGGCGGTTCAGATGTGGCCCGCGGCGAGCAGGTGCTCTCGGCCATCGTGGCGTCGTTTATTGGTCCGCTCCGCACGTCGGTGATGATGGACTCAGGAGGCGCCAATACAACCGCCGCGGCCGCGGTGCTGGCAGCTGCCAAGCATCTCGACCTGGCCGGCACGACGGCGCTCGTTTTGGCGGCGACCGGACCCGTGGGACAGCGCGTGGCCTGGCTGCTGGCGCGAGAAGGGGCCAGCGTGCGAGTCGCGTCGCGGCGTCTGGCACGCGCCACTGACGTGGCCGCCACGATCTCGCAAAAAACGCAGTCCGCCCGCATCAGCGCTTGCACTGTGGGCAAGCCGGCCGAATTGGCCGCGGCCCTGGAAGGCGTAACATTAATAGTGGCCGCCGGTGCCGCCGGCGTTGTACTGTTGCCCGAGGAAACCTTGGCCCATGCCGGCGAGTTGCGCGTGGCCGTCGATCTCAATGCGGTGCCTCCGCTGGGAATCGCCGGAATCAAGGTCACGGACAAAGCAGTCGAGCGCCAGGGCGTCATCTACTACGGCGCCATCGGCGTCGGGGGCACCAAGATGAAAATCCACAAAGCGGCGATCAAAGCGTTATTTGAATCGAACGACCGCGTCTTGGACGCGCCCGAAATCTTTCAAATCGGCCGCGAGCTTTAAGAGCCGTGCCGATCCGGCTGCTACATGGATCAGGAAGCGTTTCCTGAACAAGTCGATGCGGCCGTTTGAAGGATTCTATCCGCAGATTTCGCAGAAAAGACGATCTCCTAGAGACGAACTCACAGCGCGATGTTTGTTCCTCCACTTGCCGGCCGTCACAGAGTAAAGCCCGTTAGTATCCTTCCGCGGATCGGCCCAATCTTCGGATCAATTCCCACGGCCTGATACGCGGACGGCGCCAACGAGTGAAGCGATCTCGCCGCTCAAGCGGCCGCGCTTGACACGCGCCTTGGAATGGCCGTGGTCGATAGTCCGAAAGCTGTTGCGGCTAGCGTTTACCGGTCAAATACATCAGGCCAGCTAGTGCCGCGAACAGCACGATCATCGAACCGATCAGCATGATGGCATTGGAAACCGTCCGCCGCCGCTGACGTTCTTCCCGGGCTACCTTGCTTGCTCGCCGTTGGTACGAAACGCCGCCGAGCGGCCCCTGGTCATCCGGCGACGACACGCTCGACAAATCCACGACAAGGTTTTCTTGCGGCACTGGCGCCGCCAGCGGATGAATTTGTCCTTGAGGCTCAGGGGCCGTCAATGGTTGCGGCAATTCGGACGACCGTAGCGATTCGGTGTCGGACGCGGCATCAGGCCGCGGCGCTGCTTGCCATAACTTCGGCTTGCCAGACCGAGGCCGAGCTTTCTTCGTGGGTGCGGGGGCCGGCGTCGGTGGCTCGAATGGCGAAACGCCCAGCATGTCGGTCACAACCGGTTCCGCATGCGGAACGATGAGCACGCTCGCGCAAGCGGGGCAACTGGTCTCCTGACCTGCCCAGCCGGCCTCGACCTCGGAAACCGCGCCACAGAATGGACAGCCGAACTGAATCACCGACACGCTCGTTCTCCGTCTAGCGAACGTCGCTGCTTGTAATGGCCTGGCGACCGCCCGTGAGTCCGCCGGTTGGTGCGCAGCAGCGGTTGCACCAACCCTGGTAGTAACCGGTCGCGCCGTGTTCGATTTTACGCATCGCGCAGCTCCACCGCTCAGTCATTTTAGCAACTATAATTTCATGACGTAGACCACGCCTGAGGCGCGCGACAAGAGATGGATAATTCAAACTCCTCCCCACTCCCGCCACGTCAGCAGCTTGCCGCCCCTGGTAAATGGCCGGCTGTGGGAGAGTGCGCCGCATTGCCCACCGACGGTCCGTGGCAAATCACAGTCTGCGGCGCGGTAGCGCAATCGCTGGACCTGTCCTTAGCCGAGTTACAGGTCTTCCCGCATATTCACTGCCAGATCGACATTCATTGCGTCACGCGCTGGTCGAAGCTCGGCGTGCATTTTCACGGCGTGTCGTTGGCCGAGATCCTAGCCGTGGCAGCACCGACCCCGGCGGCCCGATTTGTTTCCTTCGTTGCCCACACGGCCCGCAAGCACAGCACATCGCTAGCGCTGGCCGACGCCCTCGCGCTCGATACGCTGATCGCCTGGCAATGCGACGGACAACCGCTCGAACCGTCGCACGGCGGACCGGTGCGCGTGATTGTGCCCGGCCGTTACTTTTACAAAAGCCTGAAGTGGCTACGGACGATCGAACTTTTGGCGGACGACGCGCTCGGTTACTGGGAACGCGAGGCCGGCTATCACAATATTGGCGATCCGTGGCGTGAAGAGCGCTACATTGCGTGCAACCTCACGCGGCAGCAACTTCAAATCGCCTTGTCGCGCCGCGACTTCGCCGGGCTCAACCTGCTCGGACTCGATGCCCGCCTGCACGACCTGTCAGGCCTGAACGCCCACGGCGCCCTATTGCGCAACGCCGATTTCCGTGGCAGCCACCTGATGGATGCCAATTTCACGGAAGCCAATCTCAGCAACGCCCACCTCGGCGGGGCGATTCTCTGTGGCGCGCGGTTTATGCATGCCGACGTCGAGGGAGCCGATTTCTCGGGCGCCGATTTGCGCGGCGCCGACTTCACTGCTGCTTCGCTACTGGGCACGACGTTCTTCACGCAAGAATCCAGCGCCGCCAATCCAATCTCGGCGATCATCGACGCCTCGACCACGCTGCCATCCGCCGCTGTTGAGAACCTAACCCCGCCACAAGCCGAGTTCGTCCGCGCATCACTCACCCGCCCCGCCACGCCGGGACGATAAACTCATGCGCGGCCCGCGCCAGCGCGCCTATCGCGCTCCAATCACATCGACCGTATATCTTCGAATTGACGCCCGTTACTCCGTATTCTTTCCCATGCGTGCGATCCGTGGTTCCGAAGCATTTTTCCCTGTCGCGACCGCATTGCGATCTATTGGTCTGCTGCGGACGAACCCGTTAACGTCCGATCTCCTGCCGGTGTCGCGACGTCCTACTTGCCAGCAGGCTCTTTGGCCACTTCAGCCAGCTTCTCGGCCACCACGTCCAGCGAGTGGTCATGCACCATCACACGTCCCTGCGGGTCGATCAGCACATACGTCGGTAGACTCGACACTGCGAACCTCTTGGGAATTTCGGTCGTCGACCAGTCGCCCAGCAGGGCGTGCCGCCAGGGCAGCTTGCGCCCGCTCAGGAATTCCGTGGCACGCCCGCGGTCCTGATCCAAGTTGGCACCGATGACGATCATCCCCAGCCCCTCGGCATAGCGCTGCCGTAGCTGCTCGACATCGCCGAGTTTCGCCACGCAGGGACCACACCACGAAGCCCAAAAGTCGACCAAAATGTATTTACCGCGCAGTTCCGATAGCTTCGCGCTGTGCCCCGCCGAATCAACGAAATCAAAATCCGGGGCTGCGTCTCCCACGTGCAGTGCCGGACTGGTCGGTACGGTGATCGAACCCAGATCGACCGTCGCCTCGCCAGGCTTTACCGTAAAGCGAACAACGCGCATTCCCACGGGGTGCACCAGGCAACCCTCGGTCGATCCGTACAGTCGAAAGGCCAGATCGTATTCCCCCGGCTCGACCCCGGAAATCTGAAATCGTCCATCGGGATCGGGCTTCACGTAATAGTGATGTAGCGTCAGCAGATAGACGCTTCCCTCCGACGTGCTGGTCCACGAGTCGCTCCACCCCTGGCGCCAGTCGAAGCCTTTGTCCGCCACCACGGACGGCGGCGTGACGCCGGGTCGGCGTGCCAGCAGATAGTTCAGTCCAAAGTGATAGTCAAAGCCCGCCTCCGGAGGGTCGAGCTGCAAGCGACCTGTCACCTCGGCGCCGCCCCCTCCCAGATCGACCGTCAGATCGTCCCCCGGCGCCGGATCGATGGGGACCGAACGACTCGATTTCAACGGCCCGTCGACCGACCAATGGATGCTGGCCTGCACGCGACAGGGAATTGGCGGCACGCGGTCGAAATGGTACTCGCCGTCTTGGTTCGTCGTCGCATACAAGCCGACATGGCCGCGCGGAGCGTCCCCACCCTGATCGCGTATCGGATCCAGCCTCACCGTATGCGGCGCTACTGCCTTGCCATGTTGCAGTAATCGCCCGTGGACCTTGGCCCAGCGGCGAATGCGCAACTCGCCAGGCAGCCCGCCGGCTTGCCGATCGGCTTCGCCATACCCGTCGGGCGATACCACGACGAGGCAATAGCGTTCCAGCTGGTGGGCGATCTCGAATTCTCCCTTTTCGTTTGTGCTGACCCAATAGTTGTCAGAGCGTCCGCCGTCTTTTCGTTCCAAATCACTCAAGTACAAATGCTCGGAATAGCTTCCCACGAAGACCTTGGCTCCGGCCACGGACTTGTCTGCTTGGTCGACGACGCGACCTACAAATCGGCTCGCAGGCTGCATTCGCAATTGCAACTCGGGCACGGTCTCGCCGATCTTGTAGGGGCCCACGCGCAAGGTGACATAGCCAGGCGCTTCGATCTGCAATCCATGCTGTATGTCGGTGCGGTCGAATTGCACCTCGAACTTGCCGTTCGTTTGCGGCGCAAGTTGGTCATGCTCGACCGATGGGAAGTCCGGCCGGAAATGAATGATCGGCGTCGTGGCGAATTGCTCGATGGGCTGGCCCGTATTCGCATCCTTCACCGTGCCGGCAATGCGCAATTGCGGGTACATCGTGAGAACTTGCACTTCGTCGCTGGCCGTAAAGTCGACTTCGCTCGAAACGTAATCGCCCGGCGTCGAAACCCGAAACTTCACCGCATCGTCTGGTGCCCAGGTCCATTCGTAGATGCCGTTATCACCTGGATGCCGTGGAATCTGCGAATCGAGGACGTTGGGGTGATCCTCGTTATAGAGCGACTCTGCGCCGCGCCAACTTGCTACCCCGAAATATCCCTTCTTGATCGGCGCGCCAGCGACATCCACCAGCTGGACCCGCAATGTCTTGCCCGGCTTCAATTGGAAATCCTGCGGCGCGTTCTGTTGTGTGATTTCAACCATGCGCATTTCCGGCATCCAATTCTTGGCCACGATCGTGACGCGAACTTTCCCCACCGGCAGTTGTGGGAACCGATACTCTCCCCGTTCGTCGGTGCGAACTTCTTGGTGCGGCCGATGCTCCCAATACGGACGGTCGCCCCAGATCGCCAGCGCACCGACAACGGGCCTTCCTTCGGAATCGGTAATCGTTCCGCCCAGCGAAAGACCACGATGCATCACGATCTCGGCCGACTGGGCGCGCAGGGCCTTGGTGGTGATGAACTGCTCGCGCTGCAGCTGCCCCCATTCGCGGTCATTAATGTAATCGGGATGGCTAAGCTTGATTTGCACTGCGACGTCGTCTCCTGGCGGCGCGTTCCGCAATGTCCACCGCCCTTCGGCATCGGTACGAATTGAGATCGGCCCCGACGAGAGCCATGCATCGAAGACGGCCCGCTGCTCGGGATGTTCGGCAATGCCGCCTCGATCGTAGCGAACTTCGACCTCGGCCCCCACAATCGGTTGACCATCATCGTTCTTCACGACGCCACCCAGCAGCGTGCCCGGCTGCATTTGAAACGTGAACTCGTCGGGAATCAGATTTCCGTCCGCTTCCTTATCTGGCCACCACTGTACGAATAGCGGTGCGAAGCCTGCTTTGCGCGACCAGATGCGGAGAATCGTCAAGGTCTTCGGCAGCACGATCTCGACCTTTCCTTCCTCGTCGCACGTGTAGTTCCGCGTGGCTTTGAAGTCCTTCTCGTCGGTCCAAATCGACGCCAAGATGTTCGCGCGCGGCAATGGCTGGCCTTCGGACCCGACGACACGGATCAGCATGCTCCCCTTGGTGCTGACCACTTTGCCGTCAGAGCGATGTGGCACTGCCGCTGGTGCCGGTGCTGCCGCCGAAGCCTTGGCAGTGGACTTCGTTTCCTCGTCGGCCGCCCTCGATTTGTCCGTTGTGGCCGACGCGGGCTCTGGGGCCGCATCGGGCACTTTGCTCTCGTTGACAGCAGGCTCCGCGGCGCCCCCAGGGAGAGGGCTGAATGGGCGTAGCACGCCTAGTGTCAGCACGACGATCGTTGTCGAGAGCAACAATCCGCGACGAAACCGTGCCGACGCCGGATGGCGCGGCGACGCACGATCAAGAATCGCACGGACGCGGTCTTCCAGCTCGCAATGCTCAGCCATTCCAATGCCGCCGACCAGCCGCGCCGGCCGCCCGCCCAGTGCCGCGGCGACTTCCACTAGCCCCTTCGCGTAATCGAGCGCCTCGACGCCCACGGACAGGACCCTATCATCGCAAGCCCGTTCTCGTTCTTCGCGCATCCGCCGCACGGCAAGCCACACGAGCGGATGAAACCAATACAACGAGGCGGCCATTCGCGCAGCCAGCTGCCACAGCACATCGCGCCGCTCGACGTGGGCCAACTCGTGCGACAAGACAATGCGGATCTTCTCGGCCGACCATGCGACACAGTCCATCGGCAGCAGAATCCGCGGCTGCCGCACGCCGACGACGACTGGCACCCGGGCTCGCGACGATCGTAACAAAATCACTCGCCTCGCGGCCGGCAATCGCCCAGAAATCTCGCTGCGAACTTTTTCAAATCTTGCATCGTCGAGCTGTTTAGCCGCGCGAACCATGCGAGAAACATATCTCACGCACCACAGCAACCGCAGGCCGAGAAGCACAACGCCGCCCGCCCACAATCCTACCAGCAGCCGCATGCCAAACCGCACCGGCGCCGCGGGAACAGCGATTCCGAGCCGCGGCCATGCTGCGCCGGTATTTGACGACGCACGTCCTTCTGATTCAGTAATTACTGCAGTTGAAATGGCGGCAACCGGCGTCTGCGTATCTGGCCCTGACACCTCGCTTGCGCCCTCGATGCCATCGTCGTGCGTCTGCTGTCGATCGCCCGGCCGCTGCCCCTGGGCCGGACGCGTCGAAACGTCGAATGCCCCTCGATTTTGCGCCATTGAAATGTCCGCATCTACCGCCGGATGCCTTGGCAACATCTGCCGATTAATCGCGTTCGACTGGAATCTGTTTTCGTCTGCCCCTGTCGCAGCCACCCATTCCGGTGTCAGCAACAATCCCAAGGGAATACCGGGCACAAAAGCAAATAAGGTGGGCAGGACCAACAGTCCCACCAAGGCGAATTGCCAGACACAATAGCGCACGGCCGACGAGGCGCGCGGCAACGACCTCACCAGCAACCAAGCAAAGCTCAGCAGGCACGTGCCCCAAAAGACAAGCAACGCCAAAGCGTGCGGAGCTTGTCCATCCAGCGAAGTGGCGAATGAACTGATATGTGCCATGGTTTCGCGCCCCGATCAAGATACAGGATAGATATTGTCTTGGCTCGCACTACGATCCCGATTCCCGCTTGTTGTCCTGCCGCGCTTTCTCAATCATTTGCGTCAAGCGGTTCCACTGCTCATTACTCAAATCGGCCGCAGAAAGATCCAGTAGTGCGGCCACGGCGTCGTCGGCCGAGCCGCCGAAGAAGGTTCCCAACAGGCGGCGCAGTGCAGTGCGCTGCGAACGCTCGCGCGAGACCGCCGAGCGATACAGATACCGCTTGCCTTCGCGGCGAAACTTCAGCCACCCCTTGTCAACCAGCAACCCCAGCATGGTCCGCACGGCGGAGTAGCTGGGCGCGTCGGCCAGATTGGCGCGTACTTGGGCCACGCTGGCTTCGCTCAGACGTTGCACTGTCTCGATGATCTGCCGCTCGCGTTTGCCTAGCTCCAACGGCGTTTTATCTGCCATTTGCCCTGCTTTCTCAAGTGTCAATCAACTAGCACGTGTCAATATATTGGCACATCACATGAATGTCAAATACCTTTTTAGAAATCGTCCGTACCCTTTAGCCAGACGGCACGAGAGAGCGCCTCCAACCACAAATGACCGCAACGCCCCTAAGGGCAGCCCAGCACTGAACAGAAAACGCGACCGATGTGCCGATTGCGTTTCGATCGTCATTCGTCGTTCATTATTTCCATTCACGCCTTCGTATCGTGCGCATCGATGAACGCCACGAGCGAATCGATATATTGCGGCGGAATGTAGCCGGCCATGATGGCCGTCAGGTGCGATTTGCCGGGCAACACCACGTTTTGGAAATCTTTCAACTCGCGCTGCATGCGCGCAGTCTTGGCGTGGGGTCCGTCGAACTCGCCATTGATCGCTAACACTGGCACGGTCACCTTGGTCAGGTCGATCTTGCCGCGCTCTTCCGGTTTCCACGGATAGGCCCGCACCGCGGCCAGTGCCGCTTCGTCGCGCTCGGGATGATGCGCTAACTTTTCGCGGGCTTCGGCCTCTTGTGGATCAGGGCCTGGCTTGTCAGCCGGCACCTTGGCTTTCCACTCGGCATCTACCTCGGGGACACCCGATCCTCCGAACGACGCCGTGATGAAGCGCTCTGGGTGGCTGGCCAACAGTTGTCCGGTTATGAAACCCCCCATCGAGTAGCCGTGAATGTGGGCCTTGGGAATCTTCAAATGGTCCATCAGTTCGACCACGTCGCGCGCCATGGCAGGCCCATATTTCTGCGCATCGTGCGGCTTGTCGCTTTGGCCATGCCCGCGGCAATCGATCGCGACCACCCAATGTTTCTTGGCCAGCGCTTCGGCCACGCCGTTGCTAAACCAATTGCCGCGGGCGGTGCCCGTGTAGCCATGAATTAATATCACCGGTGCGCCGGTGGCCGTTTGCTTGCCGTCTTCGATGTAATGAATCTTGACGCCGTCCGAGGCCTGAAAGAATCCCTCGGTCGGCTCGGCCGCCAGCAACGATCGAAACAATCCCAGGGTAATCGCCAGAGATAGAATCGCGCGCGTTCGACACATGGCCAGTTCCTCCAGAAGAAAGGGGCATGCAACCAAACCAGAAACTAGCAAGTCGGTAATCGGATGGCGAGCATTTTTGCGAATATCTGGGGTACCTGCCGTTGGCTCATTCACGACACAATTCGGCCTGAAACCGCCACGGAAAAAGAACGTCGGCACATAGAACTTGACGAGCCCCTTTGGTTATATACTCTTATTTGAAGAGTAATCGTATCAGAAGAGTAACTGTCTCTCGAAGCCGGAGGCCCATCATGAGTGATGCCAAGCTCGACCGCGTACGCGAAGACCTGGCGGTGATGAAACAAGTCGTTGGTCTGCGCCAACCCTGTGAGCGCGACCAACTTTGGACGAACCTGGCCCTCGCGGGCCTAGGAGTCATCATTGCAGTAGTCACCGCCTGTACCCAAGGCTCTACTACACCTCCGGTGCGTGGCTCACTCCAGCATCTTGCCAGCGTCGCAGCCATCGTAGTGCCCGGCCTAATTGCCGTGGCGACTTTGACAGCCGTGAGTTATCGCCGCAGAGAGCAGGCGCCGGTGTCGTGGCGCGAAAATCGGCAGTCAGGAATCGTGGTTGCAGTCATTACTCCCCTTTATGTCGGCTTTGTTGTGTGGGCGGCGCGTCAAGGCGTGTCTGCCAGTGCAATTTCCATCGCAACCTTATTCCTTTTTGGTCTATTTATGCTCGTCAGCGCAATGACTGATCGGAACCGACGATTCTCGCTCGGCTGGGCTGTAGCCACGATGCTCGCCGGCGCCTTCGCGCCGTTGACACCACACGCCGCCACTGGATATCTGATTGGGGGATGGATACTTCTGGGCGGCCTGTTGACCGCCGCGCTCGTCGCCTGGGAGCTTCGCCGGGGAGGAGCGCCCGATGGCCATCAATTTTAATGGACTCGATACCACCGTCCACGGTCCGGTGCGCCTGGGCGTGCTGACCGCGTTGCAAGTTGACGGCCGCCTCGATTTCACGACCTTGAAGAAGCGGCTCGCCGTGACCGACGGCGCGCTGGGCCTGCACCTCGAAAAGCTGGAGCAGGCTGGCTATATCAGCTGCCAAAAAGCGTTCGTCGGCGTGCGGCCGAAGTCGACATATCGCATCACGGCCGCCGGCCAAAAATCTCTGAAAAACTATCTTGAAGCGATGCAGACGCTGATTGACTCAGTCAATGCAAAACCAAAGTAGCAGCGTGGCCGTTTCTTCCAAAATCCGCAGTGGTGACCCGTGGGTTGATGCTAGCTGCGGGCCTTGATCGTACGTGCCGCGTAGGCCTGCACACTTGCCAAAACCTCCGGCGAGCACCAGCGGTCGATCACTGACGAGGCCTCGGCCAATGTCTGCCGCTGGGCTGCCTCGACCAGGGGTCGACGCACCGCCGCTTTGGTCGCCGCGTACGTGCCGGCGGGAAGTGCGGCCAATTCGCCGGCAACTTCGCAGGCACGGTCGAGCAGTTGCTCGGCGTCCACCAGTTCGTCAACCAATCCTCGTGCGTGCGCGTCGACGGGCTGCCAGGTTCGACCTGTCAGAATCAACTCCTGGAAATGTTGCGGCGGTGTGACAAACCGCGCGATCTCGAGGGCCCAGGCCGGAAACTGCACGCCGACCAACACCTCGGTGAGACCGATCCGCGCCGTGCCGCGCGCCAGCAGCTTCACATCGCAGGCCATCATTACAATGGCCCCGCCGGCGATAGCATGGCCGTTGACCGCCGCCACCAGCGGTTTGGGAAATTTCACCAGCCGCTCGAAGCCGTTGATCATAGCGGGGATGAACTCGCGAACATATTCTGGCCCCCCGGCCGCAAGCGCCGGTAAGTCGACGCCCGCACCGAAAACGCGCCCCTGCCCCGTGATCACCACAGCCCCACTGTCGCTGCGTTCGATTTGCTCAAGCGCATCGGACAGCGCCGTGAGAAACGCGATATCGAGCGCATTCCCTCGGCCACGCACCATGTGCAGAATTGTCACCGGACCGCGATGTTCGAGTTCGATCATGGCGAGAGCTCCCTGAGGGGCAAGTGAAGTCGCACAGGGGTCAATGTACTCCGCGTAATCACGCCTGGGAAAACGATCCGCTGAGGGTACGCGTGTCTTGCGCATCTTGCCACGCTGCCCGCGTTGTCCATCTCGCGCGAATCGACCTAGACCTGTTTCCTGATCTGGTCTAAGTTTTGGCCCGCTAAGGCTATCCATTGCCAGGGGCTCCTGCCGTTCTAGCGCCTGTGGCACCACTCCCGATTCCGCCTTTCTGGAGTTATTTCAATGAACGCGCGACACTCCATCCTCGCCGTGGCCCTGATTACTGCATTCGGTTCCGTCCCCACGGAATCCCGCGGGCAGGCCGGAGAGGCCCAAACCGTGAACGCCGCCATCGAAGTATTCCAAGGCTTCACAGCCTTCCGCGCGCAATCGATTCCGCAGTCGATGTTGGCCGACGCTCAGGCCGTGGCCATCATCCCCAATGTCGTCAAAGGAGGCTTTGTGATCGCCGGACGATTTGGTCGCGGCGTCTTATTGGTGCGCGAGCCGAACGGCGTTTGGCGTGCGCCGGTTTTCGTAACCTTCACCGGCGGCAGTGTCGGCTGGCAGGTGGGCCTGCAATCGTCCGACGTCGTGTTGGTATTCAAAAACCGCAAAGGTGTCGAATCGATGCTCTCGGGCAGTGAGTTCACGCTAGGAGCCGACGCCTCGATCGCCGCCGGCCCAGTCGGTAGGCAAGCCTCGGCCGGCACCGACGTAAAGCTCAACGCCGAGATCTATTCCTACTCGCGCAGTCGCGGCCTATTCGCAGGCGTATCGCTCGATGGTTCGGTGCTGAAGGTCGACAATAACGCGGCCGCTCTTTTCTATGGTCCCAGCGGCGTCGTGCCGCCGCAGGCGGCGCAATTGGTGGAACTGGTGGCCAAGACTACCGTAGGCGGACCGGAAAATCCCGCGATGGTCGACGCCGCCGCAGCCGGCGCCCCGGTCGGAGGTGCAACACCCGAGCAAGTGCGCGCGGCGCTAGTCGCCTCGTCGCGGCAACTCGATCCGCTGCTCGACGAGAATTGGAAAAAGTATCTGGCACTGCCGCCGCAAGTGCTGGCCGGGCAGCCGCCGGTTCGCTCCGACCTGGTGGCCACGGTGGCCCGCTACGACCAGATCGTGCAAGATGCGCAGTACAAGGCGCTCACCGATCGGCCAGAATTTCGTAACACACGTGATCTGCTGCATCGCTTTCTGACAGCGAGCGATGCGGCCGAGGCCGCGGCCACCGCCAGCAATGGGCTCGGCGCGCTCCCGCCTCCGCCAGGAACCGTCCCGGCCCCCGTATTGCCCAGCCCGCAATAACTCTGCATAGCATGGCAGTATCACGGCGAACGTATTCCGTCGCCGCGGCTGCGAAGCCGGCAAGCACGTGAATCCGCATTGGCGTCGGCCAATGCAGCGCAAACGTGTTGGTGGTTTTCTTGCACCCTGGCGACAAGCCAGTTAACCTGAGGCGACGCGTCCAACCCCGCCTGCCTCAGCGTCCGTTCGAGTTGCCCAGCCGTGAAATCCCCCCAATCGCCCCTCAGGCGTTCACAATTCCAACTGTCACGACGTACCGCCATTCAGGCTGGTGCGATCGGCCTGTTGAATTTGGGAATGAATCACGTGGCCGGCCTGCGGGCACTGGCCGATCAGGCGACGATCGCGCGTGCAGCGCTCCCAAAGGCCAAGTCGGTCATTTACATCTTCCTGTCTGGGGGTTTGGCGCAGCAGGACAGCTTCGACATGAAGCCCGACGCGCCTGACGCAATCCGCGGCGAGTTCAAACCGATCGCCACGCGCACTCCCGGTATCCAGATATGCGAGCACTTGCCGCGTCTGGCCGAGCGCAGCGAGATGTGGTCGCTAGTGCGGTCAATGGCTCATACCCATCCCGACCATTCGGCCGGCCACCTGCTGATGCTCAGCGGCCGCTCGGAGCTATCTCTCGGTTTCGATGGCACCAAGCCCAAGAATAGCGACTGGCCCTCGATGGCGGCCGTGGCCAACACCGTCTGCACGGGGCGGAACAATCTGCCGCCGAGCATTGTGCTGCCGGAGGTACTGATTCATCGCGAGGGGCGAGTTATTCCCGGGCAATTCGCCGGCGAAATGGGCGCACATCGCAATCCCATGTTTGTCAATTATTCGCCTTTCAACGCTCAATCGTACGGGGCATGGCCCGAGTATGGCTTTAGTCACGCCCGCGCGGGCGAAAACCCTGCCGGCTTTGTCTTTCAAGCGCCCAATCTATCACTGCCTGTCGAGATGGACGCACGGCGATTGAACGAACGGTTGGGACTGCTCGATACGATCGACGCGCAGCGGACGATGCTAGAACGTGCCGCCGACAACAAGCCTTTCGATCGTTACCGTCAGCAAGCGATTTCACTGTTGGCCGACCCGCAAACGCAACGGGCATTCAGCGTGACCGATGCCGATCCCAAGGTGTTGGATCGTTATGGCCGCAACACGTTTGGCTGGTCGCTTCTAATCGCGCGGCAACTGATCGAGGCTGGCGTCAACATGGTGCAGGTCAACTTGGGAAATGACGAAACCTGGGACACGCACGTCAACGCCTTCCCGATTCTGAAGGATTTTCTTTTTCCGCCGACCGATCGCGCGGTCTCGGCATTGCTCGACGACCTCGCCGAGCGCGGCTTACTCGAGTCGACGCTGATTGTGATGGCTGGCGAGATGGGACGCACGCCCAAGATCTCGACGCTTCCGCAATTCAAAGGCAAGCCGGGACGCGACCATTGGGGAACCCAAACGGTTTTCTTCGCCGGCGGCGGAGTGCGCGGCGGCACTGTCATTGGGTCGACGGACAAAATTGGCGCCTTCCCGGCCGCCAATCCGCAAAAGCCCGAAAACATGGCCGCCACTATTTACCAGGCACTGGGCATTCCTCGCGAGCTCGCCTGGCACGACGTTAACGATCGCCCCCACTTCATTTACCACGGCGACCCCATCCCAGGTTTAAGGGCGGAAGAGTCGCAAACCTAGGAACGCGTCCGTGCGGAAGTTGTGCTCCCGCGCGATCGCCGGTTTGCGACCCAGGCAACCCTTTCTCCGTTTTAGATCGTCGCCCCACTTTGGTTGAATTGGCTTCTGCCGCGCCGGGCACTTGCCGTCAGCGCCCGTCGACCAGAAGGCCGAACATGCCTCAGCGAGTCGCGCTCACGGCGTCCAATGGCAATGTGTAGCCGAGGGCACCAATCACTTTTTGGTCTCGATAGTTGCTGTGACACATCGTACATTTGTCCATTACGATCGGGAGCGGCGTCGCGGCACGCAGAAATCGCTTGCCGTCCTTGGCAGCCTGCTCTTCGTAATAGGGCTTGCCCGCCAGAAGTGCCGTGATTGCGTTTTTTTCAAACGTGTCTTGGGGGGAGTTCTCCGCGTTCAGGGGCTCGCCCGTGGCATCGAGAAGACGCACTTCGTGCCAGCCTTTCTCCTTCATTCCTGCGAACAGAACCTTGAAGGCTTCCCCCGCCGGTAGGTCGGAATCCTCTTCGACATAATGCTTGGTGATTAACACGATGGCCGTTTTATAGATATCGTCGAGCAGCTTTACTTCACGGCGAGCCCGATTGAGCTCGCGGTTTTCCTCGACTGCCTTGGCATCGTCGGCGCCAGACGCCACCGACCGCGCTGTCATTGCGGCCCCCAGCGTCAGTATTGTCAGACAAAGACCTAGGGAAAAACGGCGATGTTTATGCATTGTGGACATGAGAACTCCTGAAAGGTTGCGACGACTTGTGCGTGGCTAATACTAGACACATATATCCAGTATTCGGCCAGTCTATGATTTGCTATACTGGATGTCAACATCCTGATTCAGGAGAGTTTCGTGCTGACACAAACTGTCGAATACGCATTGCGGGCTTTAGTGGCACTCGCTGCGCGGCCGGACCACCCGCAGACTAATCGCCAATTAGCCGAGGTCACCAAAGTATCCGGTCCCTACCTGTCGAAGGTGTTGCAGCTGCTCACCAAGGAGGGGTTGGTCGTGGCGCATCGCGGCGTGCGCGGTGGCTTTAGCCTCGGGCGGCCCGCCCGGCAAATCACAATCCTTGCAGCAGTCAATGCTGTCGACCCCATTCATCGCATCACGGTCTGCCCCTTGGGGCTCAAGGCGCACGGCAAGCGATTGTGCCCATTGCACAAAAAGATGGACGCGGCGCTTGCGCAGATGGAGAAGGCATTCGGCTCTACAACGCTGGCCGACGTGCTGGCCGAGCCGAGCCAAAGCGTGCCACTGTGCAACTTCCCGCGGCCGGCTTGTCCGTGAGTGCGGCAGGCAGGTGCCTAAGAATTCTTCAGCCGTGTCAGCAACGATTTATTATCGCGGCAAGATATAGCAGTCCTACGCCGCGCTGGCCTGGCGACGTGCAAAAATGCTTGACTCCAACGCAGTAACTCTAGAGACTGCGTTCCAGGGTGAGGACGATAGGAGAGCGGCGTCGGCGTCGCTCATTTCATTTCGCGCATGCATTTCCGCGTAGCGTGCCCCTTAATCCCGATCACTGCGCCGGCTAACCGCACGTCTGTTGGCTGTGGCTCTGGGAGATCTGCGCGATCCATCGCGCTATCGGTCATTCTCCGCCGATTAGACGCCCGCGAGAAACGCCGGTTGGGGCACGGCGACACCAAAGGGGAGCACATGCCGCAAGGTACATACCGTCGCGCCCAGGTTTGCGCGACGTTGCGGCAATATCACCCTGTTTCGTCTCCAATCTTCCACGGCTTTTTTAGTGCGAATCGGCTAGCACGAAGAGGTCATTCGCTTTCGCTTTATTTCGTGGCCGGTAGGGGCTCGTGATTAGTTAATGGATGACGGGAGACCACACTACCATGTCACATTTGCGTCGGATCTTTGCCGTACCGCGAGCAAGCGTCAAATCCATCCTCGGCTGCCTCATTGAGGCGCCGGGTGAGGCACCACCAAACGAGCTATTAGCGACGTCCTTCGGCCGGCGATTGTGGCGCATTGTACTGCGTGCCGTGGCCGTGCCCTCGCGAGGTGTAATTGGCCGGCTGGCAGATTTAGATTTGCGATGTCAGGGCGCGGTTGCCGCGATCTTGCGTAAATCAATTTTAGCGATTCTCGGCATGCGGAAACTCGACCATCGACATGTTCGGCGCGCGGCAGGGTTTCGCGGTCGCGTGCCGCGGTGCACCACGTTGGCCGTCGAAGGATTGGAAGATCGCCGGTTGCTGACGCTGCTGGGGCAGCAAATCTATCCCGCCGACAACCCCTGGAATCAGAATATCGCGAATGCGCCAGTGGCAGCGAACTCGGCAGCCATCATCACTAAGATCGGCACTTCCGTCCGTCTCCATCCCGATTGGGGCGCTGATAGTGCTGCCAACGGAAATGACCCTCTGTACGGAATTCCGGTGAATATCGTACACGGCAACAGCACGGCCAAAGTGAACGTGAGCATCGACAATTATCCCGACGAAAGCGACATCGTGCCGGTGCCGATTCCCGCGAACGCCGTCCTGGAAGGGGATTTCCAAAACGGACCGAATCTAAACGGCGGGGGTTATGGTGAAAATGGCAACCCAAACCAGCGGGGCGATTCGCATCTCATCATCTGGGACGAAGATAATAACATCGCCTATGAGCTGTATGGCGTGTCTCGACCGAATGACCCCACGCTTTTTCCCAATAACGATGACGTCGAGGTAACCAAGACGGATAACGCCTGGCATGCGGCACAGGAAACGGTCTGGAACATGAATACCGACACGTTTCGCACGTTGGGGGCCACTTCGGCGGATGCCGCCGGACTATCGATCCTGGCGGGGCTGGCCCGGCCTGACGAGGGATTACCGGTCTCAGAAGGAGGCCAGGGGGCCATCAACCACGCGCTACGCGTGACCTTGCCCGGCAGCGACGTAAATCCTCAATACACGTATCCCGCCTCACACGAGGTCAGCGAATCTCAGGGTTCGAACAAGTTGCCGCTCGGGGGTCGGTTGCGGCTAGAGAATACACCCGCCATCAACTCGCTCATCGCGAACATGCCCCCCGAATCGCAGATCGTTGCCCGGGCCATGCAGCAGTATGGCCTGATCGTTGCGGACATCGGCAGCGCCATGTATGTCACCGGCACATCGGCTAGTGAGAACGCTAACGGCCAGATCAGTCAGACTTGGAACTTGGACGATATTTTCGCTAGCAACGGGCTCGAAGTTCTGACCGCCGGCGACTTCCAAGTGGTCGACCTGACACCGCGCGTCACCAGCCTGAGCGCCTCGAGCGGCGCGGCGGGCAGTGCGATTACGATAACGGGGCAAAACTTCTCCGGCGCGGCGGGCCACCTGTCCGTGTTATTCGGAACGACGCCGGCCAGTTCGATAACGATCGTCAGCGACTCGCAAATCACGGCCGTTGTTCCGCAAGGTTCAGGGACGGTGCCTGTCACCGTGCAATCTGGCGTCAACGAAACCGATCATATCAGCGACAATCCCAACGCCAATGTGAATGCCCCCATTTTTGGCTATGGCGTCTCGGCCAGCACTTCCGCCGATCAGTTCACATTTACGACATCTTCCCTCCCTGGCGACGCCAATCACGACGGCGTGGTGAACGGTCTCGACATTCAAACCGTGGCGTCGCACTGGCTCACAAATGGTCCTACGGGGGATGTGAATAGCGATGGCTTGGTCAATGGTCTGGACATCCAGGTCATTGCGTCGCGTTGGCTGGCCACCGCGGGCGGAGCAGCCGGCACGATGTTTACTGCTGACGGCGAGACAACCGCCACGACGCTAAGTGCCTCGCTCGTGACAAGCCTCAATGTGCCGGCGCGCGGCGTCAATTTGCCGCCAGACGGGAACGCCCATGAACAGTCTGCGGATTGGGGTCCAATGGCGTCGAGCGAACGGTTTGTCCCCACGCGCGGCACCGAGCTCCGTATCAAGGACGATTCTGACCGTGCGACGCTGGCGAGCGAGTTCGCGACGTTTGTATCCCCTGGCGAGGACGAGTCGCCGCGATCGCGGGCAGCGGTCCCACGGATCCGCCCGCTCTAAAAGGAGTTGCCATCGGTGCAATTCTTGGCGTTGCGATGCGTTTTATCTTTTTGGGCTGGCTTACCTGCGGGCGAATTTGGACAGGCCTGCGTCAAGTCATTGCCGGAAAAAAATTGCCGCCTTTGGGTCGCTCCTGGCGAAGCGGCCGCGGGCCGTCTGTGAGGATTTCACCGGCGGCTTGCTCTATTTCGGCTCCACTCTGCGGTTTCTGGGCAAGGTTTGCAGATTAATTGGTCCTCGCTCGCCGATCGGCATACTCGGACCGTTGACGGCGGCGTAGTTGGCTGCAATCCTAGACGCATCACCTCCGTCGCGCCCGACATTTCCGCGAACTAAGATTGACCAATCGGCAGCGGCCCACGAGGGCTTTTCTCTCCGACGCACGAAGCGTTCGGTTGCCGATATTGTCAGCACGGTAAACGCGGTTTCGATCCAATCCGCATTTCGAGAATTCGCTGCAATGAGTCTACCTGTGTCGACTGCGCTCATATCAGGAAAGTTGACCGTGGGTGCCGCGCCGTTGCCGATCGTGCATCTACTGCGCGCCGTCGGGTCGCATCTAATCGTGTGGCATCACCTGGCCTTTTATGGCCCGATCTCGGATACGGCCTACACGATTTCGCCGGCGTTGTTCGATTGGCTGGTGAATTACGCGCGGATGGCGGTGCAGGTTTTCTTTGTGTTGGGGGGATTTGTCGCGGCGCGCAAGCTGAACCGTCCGCAACGTTGGACAGCCAAGATTCTTGGCAGCGAGATATTGGCACGCTACCGGCGAGTTGGCATCCCGTATTTAGCGGCCCTCGTCGTGGCCGTGCTGGCCAACGAAGTGGCCCGGCGGACACTGGATCATGAGTCGATTTCGGCCCCGCCTTCGATCGTACAACTAGCGGCCCATGCCTTCTTCTTGCAGGACTTGCTCGATTACGAGCCGCTGACCGCTGGCATCTGGTACTTGGCGGTCGACTTTCAGTTGGGCCTGCTAGTGCTGTTGATCCTGGCGGCCTGCCAACGCTTGCGCGGCGCCAACCAGCGCGATCCCGAGGCTGGCTTCCGTCTGGCCCAGTGGATCTTTTGGCCTATGGCCACGGCTTCGCTGTGGTGGTTGAACCGGCAAGAGCAGTTCGATTCGTTCGCCGTCTACTTCTTTGGCAGCTACTTTGGCGGGATGGTGGCGGCCTGGGCGCTGGATGGCCGGCTGCCGAAAAAGGCGCTGTGGGCTTATGGCGGATTGGTAGCGGGCGCGCTGGTTTTGGACTGGCGGCCGCGGCTGCTCGTGGCCTTGATGACGGTGCTAGCCATTTCCTTGGCCGAGCTGACGCGGGAAACTCGTAGCGAGTGGTCCAGCCGTGTGTGGGGCGTGGCGCGTTACTGGGGCGAGCGCTCGTACAGCCTGTTCCTGGTCCACTTTCCTGTCTGCCTGGTCGTAACAGCCTTCTTTGCAGAGTACGTTGTTGACCGGCCGCACGCGGCGCTGGGCGTGCTCGTGCTCGAATATTCCTTGAGCCTGATCGCCGCCGTGGCCTTTTATCAGCTCATCGAACGGCAAATCTTGCGGGCGCTTTCTCAGCGCCGCGCACGAACGGCGGCAGCCCCGATGAATAGCGCCGGACAGGCCGTCTAAGACGCCGGGATCTGTCACCGGTCCCGCAGCTGGTTAGACCAGCTCGCCGATGACGCTTCCCTCGACCAGCGGTTGCGGCCGCCCGACCGGATCGGCGATGGTCTTGGTCATGGGGTCGATGCCGATATTGTGATACAGCGTGGCCAGCACGTCCTGGAATTCCACCGGCCGCTGCTCGGCGAACTCGCCCAGTCGGTTTGTCGCACCGATCACCTGACCGGTTCGCATTCCGCCGCCGGCCAGAATCGCGCCGCTGACTTTGGGCCAATGGTCGCGGCCGGCCCCCTTATTGATTCGCGGGGTGCGGCCGAATTCGCCCCAGGCGATGACAGTCACGTCGTCCAGCATGCCCCGGCTGTCGAGATCTTCGATCAGGGCACTCAGACATTGGTCGAGCTTGGCGCCGTGATCGCGTACCAGGCCAAAGTTATCGCCGTGGCTGTCCCAGCGACCGTAGCTGAGTGTGACGCACCGCACTCCCACTTCGACCAACCGGCGGGCTAGCAGTAGTTGCTCGTTGGCCGTCGGCGCGCCGTCGTATTGGAACTTATAGGGCTTGCCATCGCCGTACCGCTCGCGCACCTGAGGGTCTTCTTTCGACAGGTCGAGGGCCTCCAGCAGTCGGCTGCTAGTCAACACATTGAAGGCCTGCTGTGTGAAGCTATCGGCCGCGTTCATTGCGCCGCTGCGGTCGGCGTCGCGTCGCAGTCGATCGAAGCTCGCCAGCAGCGCTTTGCGATTATCGAGCCGGTCCAGGCTAATGTCGGTCAATTGCATGTCGGCCAGGCCCGTCCCCTCGGGCTTGAAGCAGCGGTAGGCCGGACCAAGGAAGCCTGCGGTGCCCGGATCTGACCAGGGAAGATGCTTGGTCCGCTCGGCCAGCCCCACGAACACCGGCACCGAGGGATCGACCGGGCCGAGCACCTTGGCCGCCACGGCGCCAAGGCTGGGATGCCCTCCCAAAACTTGCAAATCGCGGGGACGCCAGCCGGTCATGCACTGCCAGGCGTCGTGTCCGCCGCTGGCTCCCACGATCGACCGTAGGATTGCACAGCGATCCATCATCGCCGCCAGCCGCGGGAACGTTTCGCCAATCTGGATGCCGGGGACATTGGTGTTGATCGGCTGGAACTCGCCACGGATTTCCGACGGCGCGTCGGGCTTCAGATCCCACATATCTTGATGGGGGGGACCGCCTGCCAGGAAGATATTGATTACGGCCTTGTGCCGCTTGGCGGGCAGCAGCGTATCGGCTCGCAGCACCTCCGACAGGTCGAGCGTGCTGGCAAAGGCGCTCAGGGCGCCAATCTGTAGAAAGCCGCGGCGCGAGAGCCGCTTACCCAAACCTCGCGCTGGTCGCTGGAAGATCGTCAACATCGGTCGTGACTCCACAGGCATGTCGGACCGGAGGTCAGATGTGCTGACCGGGCGATCCGCGGACTTGGCACGGCAACGATTCTTTTTTTCAGGCAGGACCGGACATCCGGCGACGATGGCTAGTCGTGGCGGTCGGCTAGTAGCGGTGGCCCGCGACGGGTAATCTGCGGGCCGCAGTTGGGTCGGCCGTCAGTATACCATGTGTGCCGCACGCTCCAAATCCCGCTGAGTCCCGTTCTTCCGCTGGGGGGTTCCCCTGAAGGTTTATTCGGCTGCGTTCCACCGTGGGCTTTTCCCAGGATTGGAACCGCCGAAAGTCATTCGACCTGCTCATCAGGCGGCCCGGATATCTGGCGGAGGCCGGCAGCAGGCGGGCCCATGCGGGCTGGAAAGTGGCGCGTTTGGCAGGCGTTGCGGCGGGCGACTGGCGACGCGTCAATCTTGGCCCCTCGGGCGAGATCCGAAGAGTTTGTCGGGAAAGGAAGTTTTGTTCTTGAACGAGTCCAGCATCAGGTGGGACGTGATCGTGGTGGGGGCCGGCGCGGCAGGGCTGGTGGCCGCCGAGCGAGCCGCGTCGCGCGGTCTACGCACATTGCTGCTAGAAAAGAATCGCAAGCCGGGGGTCAAGATCCTCATCTCGGGCGGCACGCGCTGCAACCTGACTCATGCCACAGACGCCCGCGGCATTGTCACGGCCTATGGCCTGCCGGGTCGGTTCTTGCACTCGGCACTGGCAGCGCTCGGGCCTTCGGATGTCGTGGCGCTGGTCGAGTCCGAAGGCGTAGCCACCAAGGTCGAAGAGACCGGCAAGATATTTCCCGTCAGCGATCGAGCCTATGACGTGCTCGGCGCCTTCCTGTCGCGTCTGCATCGCAGCGGCTGCGAACTGGCGCTCGGCGAACCGCTATCGGAATTCACTCGCGACGCGGCTGGCTTTCGCCTGGTCACGCCCGCGCGAACGCTACTGGCCGAGCGGGTGATTCTGACCACGGGCGGACAATCGTATCCCGGTTGCGGAACCACCGGCGATGGCTATCTCTTCGCCACACAATTGGGACATGGCCTGGTGCCGCCGCGGCCGGCGCTGACGCCCGTGACGATTTCCACACCCTGGGTGCAAGAACTGTCAGGCGTGACGATACCGGATGTCGTCCTGCGAGTTGTCGAGCCGGGCGAGAAGCTGCGTACGCTCGACACGCGCCGTGGCTCGCTGTTGTTTGCCCATTTTGGTCTGACAGGCCCGGTGGCGCTCGATATCAGTCGCGTGGTCAGCGGCCACGTCAAACCGCAATCGTTGCGGATGGAATGCGACTTCCTGCCAAATGTGCCGGCCGCCAAACTGGATGACAGTCTGCGCGCCGAAGCCGTGGCGGCGGGCAAAAAGCAAATCCTGTCGCTCGTTCCCGCCGAAGTGCCGCGCCGACTGGCCGAGGCCGTACTGAGCGCAGTCGGCATTGCCGGCGACAAAAAGGCGGCGGAACTCGGCAAGGTCGAGCGGGCCGCGCTCGTCCGCGCAATCAAGCAATCCACGATCGCGATCAACGGCACCCGCGGCTACGCCAAGGCCGAAGTCACAGCCGGCGGGATCCCTCTGGCGGAAGTCGATTCTCGCACCATGCAGAGCAAACTCGTGCCGGGACTGTACCTCGCTGGCGAAGTGCTCGACCTCGACGGCCCCATCGGCGGCTACAACTTCCAAGCCGCCTTCAGCACGGGCTGGTTGGCCGGCGAGAGCGTTTGATCGGTCGACGGCGTCTCAATGATCGCAAGGCGCGAAATGGCCATTGGCCAAATCCTGACTTGACGGCGCGACGACCTGATTTTTTCAATTAATGGAATTATTCACCACTCCAATAATTGACGACCTTGACCATGGATGTCGTCAGTCAGGCAAAGTTGCCATTTCCACAGTCACTTAAGCAATCTCTTTCAATAGCTTGCTTAAGTCCTTGCGCGCCTCTCCACGCATTGGGGCGTGGTAGCAGGTGACGGTGATAAAAGATCGCGATCGCGCAACTTGATGCCACGTGCCCCCCGACCGACTCTTGCAAAAGATCGGTTATCGCTCGTCGCGCGTGCATTGCCCGCCACGCCCGCTAAGCGCGAGTTGGACGAAGACGCGTAAGCAAGCAGATCGCAAGAAGAGGGTTCGTGCACGCGTGCGAATCGCGTCCCTCATTGGCGCGCATCTTACCGGCATATCTGGCGAGATTGCGAGACTGTCGTGGAAGAATGCTTTTTTAAGCAAGTCGCCTACGTTTCTGTCCCATACTCGCGACGCGAAGATCGATCTGCTCGGATCAGAGGCAGCGGTTTTGATTTCAAGGTTTCGTTCCACTGCATTACTTGTCAGGCACCATTTCGTTTGCCATCACGACGCAGGCTTTGATACACTGTCGGCTTATGGACACGTTGACGTCGACTCAGCGAAGCGAACTAATGTCGCTCGTTCGGTCCAAGGACACGAAACCCGAAATAGCAGTTCGCCGCTTGGTTCATTCGATGGGCTACCGCTATCGCCTGCATGGACGCGGCTTGCCGGGGCGTCCCGATTTAGTCCTTGCTGGCAAGCGAACCGTCATTTTCGTTCATGGTTGTTTTTGGCATCGGCATCGAGGCTGTGTGAAGGCCACGACACCGAAAACAAATGCCGAGTTTTGGCGCGCGAAATTTCAGGCAAATCGTCGACGTGATAGAGCGATTGAACGCCGTTTGGCTAACGATGACTGGCGCGTTATTGTTGTTTGGGAATGCGAGTCGAGGAATGTGCCCAAGTTAGCGATTCGCCTCAGCCGAGAATTGGAAAGCGTTGAATGAAAACCGTTGAACTTTTTGCGGGAATTGGCGGTTTTCGGATCGCTGCCGACCGCTTGGGATTTGAAACGGTTTGGGTCAACGATGTCTGCCCAAAGGCTTGCAAGGTTTACCAGACCAATTTCGGAGCTAATTCGATTCAAGAAGGCGATATTACGACGTTACTTGAAAGCATTTGCTCACATGACGTCCTTACTGCAGGGTTTCCATGCCAGCCATTTAGTAGCGCGGGTAAGAAGCAGGGTATAAAGGACCCCCGCGGCACTCTGTTCAGCGTAGTCGTCGAAGCGCTACGGCGTTTCCAACCGGACATTTTCGTCTTGGAGAACGTCCGGCGTCTTCTGACGATGGAAAAGGGCGTCCATTTTGCCACGATCTTGTCATCCCTCGCTGAACTGAATTACGGGATCGAGTGGAGATTGCTGAACGCTGCGGATTTCGGATTACCGCAAAACAGGCAGAGGGTCTTCATCGTCGGGGTGAAGCTTAAGAAGCGGCTCACTCGTATTGATCGAGTCAGACTCGCATCAACACATGATCTAGGCGGGCGCAGATCCCGTGCCGGGGTAATTCATTCACCAGACGAGTGGCCCGAGATAAGTACGCATGGCAACAAATTTCCGAATTGGGGACTCGCCATCGCGGGCCGATTTTGCGGTGCAGATTTAGAATCCTTTTCCGAGAGCCAGCCTTGCGGCACTCTTTCGTCGATATTGCAGCACAAGACTTCAAGCGAATTCGACTTTACGGAATCGACTATTGAGCGGCTTTCTGCGAGCAAACATGTAAAGCGCTTTGTCGACGGAGTTGAAATCCTCTCAAACCAAGGTGGCGGTGCCCGGATGGGTTATACCGTCTTTGGAATAAAGGGACTCGCTCCGACGCTCACATCCTCTGCAAGCCGCCACTATGAACGGTACAAGATTGGCACGTCATATCGACGATTGACGAACATCGAGTACGCACGTCTGCAAGGATTCCGAGATGATCACTGTTCGACGATTTCCGTATACGATCAATACTCCCTATACGGAAACGCCGTACCGCCGCCTATGGCCACCTGGGTCATGAAACGAGCGACGTCGCATGGTATTTCCATCGATCGAATCGCACGTAGCAAGCATCAAACGAGGTTGTTCGCTGATGCCTAGCAAGGAGGAGTTGCGAGAAATCATCCGAACAAACCAGGATGTGATCGCGAAACGTATCAATATTGCCTTAAAGGGTAAGAGTCTCGGGCCGATGAAGGCCGTGATGACCCGAGTTGGTCGGGGTGGTGTTCTACCACATTGGTATTCCAACCTGAGGAAAAACGGAGCCCTTCCGAACCTTGACGGAAAGACTATTGGCAGCATCGTTGAAATGCTGTTGGTCGGGGTACTGGAGACGTCTGTTTTTGCGGGATTGGGCGTCTCGCCGCTTCGCATAAATCCTGCACGCGGTGTTGACCTGCCGGACATCGACCTTGGCGTCAAATCGCCGTCAGAGAACTTCTGCACCAGCGAGCCGTTTTTCTCGGCATACGAAAGGCTGCTTGGTGGAGAATGCGACGTTCTCGTCTTGTTGACGGACTATCAGTCCAAAAAAGACGATCCGCCACTACGGCTCCAAATCATTAAATGGCGGTATTTGGCCAAGACGCAAGTCGCAGACAGTGCTCTATGCGCCCTGGCAAGAAAGCATCGGGACTGGCTAATCGCGGATAATGAGGCCGGAGCTAAACGATTGTTTCGATTCCTCGCCTATGTCAATCAAAGTGACTGGCGCGCGCGATTCATTGTTCGCATGATTAACGTAATGCAATCGAAAGAGACCGTGGAAAACTTGATATTGGAAGCCGAACGCGATTTTGTTGCAAAGAATGCAAGAGCGTTGAAAAGGGATAAAGCGCTGATTCCCAACGAAGACCTAGACGCGATCAAAAGGATTGGGACCATTACCCCGCATCATGTCGGCGTGATCGACGCTGCAGAGAATCGGGTCGTGGATGTCTTGAAAGATGCTGCTCGCGCGCCGAGCGCAGATGAATGGAACCGTTTAAAGGCTGGGCCGCTCGATGGATTGATTGGTATGAGCTTCGCTCTGCAATGGAGGTTTAATTTCGGTCACCTCTTCGGTGTCGAGGGCTGCGATGTCGAACCGGAATTGCCATCTAGATGATTTGGCGAAGCGGCTCTTTTAAAACTAGCCAAACGGTTCGGACCCTTATCAAGCACCTTTCTAGGCTGCGGAGGTGAACGTCTGCGGTTCCTCCGCACGACGCCCTGTTGCGAGCTAGACTCCAATATCTAGTTCCTTCGAGGGCGCAGCGATGCAACTGGTGACGCCGGAAGCCGAATCTGAACCGACAGTCGATACGGACTTGGCGGCAGAGGTGTTTTTCTATGCCGTCGAGCGGCATACCTGGACCCGCGACGCGTTGTATCGCGTCTATCTAAAAGACCGTCACGTGGCGGGGGCGTGGGTTGCGGGGCCGGTGCGCGATGCGGCCTCTTGCCAGCTCCAGTACGGGGGCCACTGGACGTTCAACTGGCTGCTGCGCCGCATTCTGAAAAAAGCCCTCGCGCAGCGAATCGAGCGCGAGCGATTCTACAACGAAATCAATCCGTTTGCGGACGGGTTCCTGGAATTGGACCGCCGCAACTTTCAATTCTCGGGCAGCGACATCCGGCGCATCCGGGTGAAATACGAACGCGTCAACGATGTACCGGGCAGCGCCGGCACGGTCGAGATTGATACGCTGTGCGGTGCCCGCCACAAGCTGATCGTGCTGGGTGGTTGGCTGCCGGACGAGCTGGTCAATCGCTTACGGCTGCTTGATCGTGGGATCGAAGTTGAAGGGGCCGACGCGTTTCGCACGCCTGCCGAACACAACGCGTTTTATCAGCGCCATAGTCTGACGAATCAAGCCGTAGCCTGCTTCGGCCTGGCGGCCGGGGCCGCGTTGCTGTGGTGGACCCGATGGCTTGTCAACCCGCGTTTGCCGCTGCTGGCAACGTTCTGCGCCGGCTGGGCCTGCTGGTCGCTCTATCAGGCGCGCCAAGTGCGCAACGAAGCGACCGCAAAGTCCACGGAGGATGAGAGTCAGTCACTTCCTGACGATCGGTGATTGTTGCTGCGACGCGTGGCCCAACCCATCCCTGGCAGGGATGCGAATTCGCGGGAGTGTTGCACGTGGCTGCGGTATCGAGCGCTTATGGCGTGAAATCGTCGGTGGATTTCACGCTGAACGCGAAGCCGGCTAGCAGGTTTGCCGAGTGGTCGATGTCTAGTAGCGAGATCATTTCGACCGGGCTGTGCATGTAGCGGTTCGGGATGCTTACCAAGCCGGTGGCAATGCCGCCGCGGCTAACCTGGATGGCGTTGGCGTCGGTGCCCGTGGCTCGGCCGCTGGCCGCCATTTGAAAAGGCACGCCCCCCTTCTCGGCCACTTGCACCAGGCGATCGACAACGCGCGGGTTCATATTCGGCCCGCGATAGATCACCGGGCCGCCGCCCAACCGCACGTCCCCCTCCTGCTTTTTGTCGATCGTTGGACAGTCGGTGGCGTGCGTAACGTCGACGGCGATGCCAACCTGCGGGTCGACGCCGTAGCTGCTGGTCTGGGCGCCGCGGAGGCCGATCTCTTCTTGCACGGTCGAGACGCAGTACAAACCGATGTCGAGCTTGCGCATAGTGGCGCGACGGAAGGCTTCGACCACGACCCACAATCCGGATTTGTCGTCCATGGCCGTGGCAAATGCACAATCGTTGCGCATGGGGCGCAATCCGAGTTGCATCGTCACCGGATCGCCGACGCGGACAACCTGCGAAGCTTCTTCCTTATCTTTGGCGCCGATATCGATCCACAAATCCTTGAGCTTGACGACTTGCTTGCGCTCTTCGTCGGTGAGCAGATGGATCGGTTTGCGGGCGATGATCGCGGGAATGGGACCGGTCGCGGTCCAGACCGTCATCGGCTGACCGATGAGCACCTGCGGATCCCAGCCGCCGATAGTCTGGGCGTAGATAAAACCTTCGGCGTCGATGTACTGCACCAGCATGCCGATCTGGTCGCAGTGTCCGGCCAGCATGACGCGCAACTTGGCGTCGGGATTCTTCACCGCGATAACGTTACCGTGCAGGTCGGTCGTGATCTTGTCGGCCGAGTCTTTCAGGTAGCTGCGTACGATCTCTTGAACCGGCTGCTCGAAGCCCGACGGGCTGGGGGTTTCGAGAATTTTCTTGAAGAATTCGAGTGGCGCAGCATCCATGGCGATTTGTTTTCCTGAAATAGATTCTGTGCTGGGGGCAGCTCGCGCGGGCCGCAAAGGTTGGCCGGATTATCGCTTGTTGCGGGAATCCTGAAAAGGTGCCGTGGCGGTCGGCTGCGCTTCTTGCGAAATGCGGCTGTGGGGGAAGTGCCCTAGGACGATG
>DASXEJ010000117.1 GCA_036490175.1 Pirellulales bacterium
CGTGGCGTCTCCATGCTACAATGCCGCCCGCTTAGTCCCCACTTTTTATTCAGAGAATACCATCGGGACGTGTCGACGCATCATTCCGAAATATCCGCCGACGTTGGGTCCCAAGTCGCCGCCCCCGAGCGGCGGCTGTCGCTGATTGACACAACATCGATGATCGTGGGGATCATTATCGGTTCGGGCCTGTACGAGACGACGCCGGTGATCGCGGCCAACGTCTCTGCCGCGCCCTGGTTGATTACAGGGTGGCTGCTAGGGGGCCTATTTGCGCTCGTCGGCTCGTTATGTTACGCAGAACTGGCCACCGCGTATCCGGCCGATGGTGGCGACTACGTCTACCTGACGCGGGCTTTTGGCCGCGGCACGGGATTCATGTTCGCCTGGGCCCAGTTGTGGGTCATCCGGCCCGGTTCGATCGGCGCCATGGCATACGTCTTTGGCCGCTACGCCACGCAGTTGTGGCCGCTCGGTGCCCAGTCGTTCACGGTCTACGCCGCCGGATCAGTGACCATCATCAGTCTGATCAACATCCTGGGTGTGCGTGAAGGAAAATGGACTCAAAACGTGCTCACGACCGCAAAGCTGCTCGGGCTGGCGATCGTGGTGGGCGTGGGATTGACCTGCACGCTGCCGGCAGAACAGACGGCGCCGGCTGCTGCCGCCAACGATCAAGGCAACCTGGGGCTTGCGCTGATCTTGATCGTCTTTACCTACGGCGGTTGGAACGACCTGGCCTACGTCGCGGCCGAAGTGCGAGATCCGCAGCGAAATATCGTGCGGGCGTTGCTGCTGGGCGTCGCCGCCGTCGTCACGGTTTATGTGAGCGTCAACCTCGCGTTTCTACATGCGCTTGGGCTGCAGGGCGTGGCCGCCAGCCATGCCGTGGCGGCCGATGTGGCTTCGCTTGGGCTGGGCGACTGGGGGCGGCGGGGCATCGCGCTATTGATCTGCATTTCGACCCTGGGGGCCATTAATGGAATGATCTTTACCGGCGCGCGGATCTATTTTGCGATGGGACGGGATCACCCCCTTTTTGCTCTTGTCGGTCGCTGGAGTCTGCGCTTTGGGACGCCAGCGTGGTCGCTATTGATCCAGGCCGGCACCACATTGTTGGCCGTCGTGGGCTTCGGAGTCTTCACGGGCGGCCCCGAAGGGGGCGGCTTCCAACGCCTGATCGACTTCACGACGCCGGTGTTCTGGTTTTTTTTATTGCTTGCAGGGCTGTCGCTGTTGGTGCTGCGCCGGCGCGAGCCTGCGCAGCCACGGCCTTTTCGCGTGCCAGGGTACCCGCTGCTTCCACTGTTGTTTTGCAGCGGTTCGGCTGCGATCGTTTATGCCGGGGTCATGCATGCCATCGAAGTACGCTCGTGGGCCGCGTTGTGGGCCGCCGGGCTCATGGCCCCGGGCGCCATACTGGCACTGGTAGCCAAGCCACGCGACCAATGATTGATACTCGGCTGGCCCGCGCTTGCGAAACGCGCAGCGCCGTGGCGGCCGGGCTAAATCTTCGGTGCCTCAGGAACGTCGATGCCTAGCGCGGTTGCCAAATCGATGGCGTGTTCTTGCTCTTGGACCAGAATCTCGCGAATTACTTCGCATAAGGCATACTCTCCCAATGCTTCGCACTGCCGCACGCGCTGCCTGTAATTGGCGATCGTGTCCAACTCATTTTGCAAGTCGAAGCGGAGCATGTCCTCGGCCTTGTCTGACGTTTTGACCGGCTTCGGCGCGACCGTCGGCATGCCGCCCAAATAGTCGATTTGTTTGGCAATCGCCAGAGCGTGGGCCAGCTCTTCACCGGCATGCACCTCGAGTTCTTTGGCGATATTCATGTACGCGGCACCCTTGAGCACCTGGCTGTAATTCACGTAGGCGATAATCGCCTGGTATTCACGGGCAAGATCTTCATTCAGCAAATCGATTAGTTGCTTCCGGCTAATGCCCGCATCGGAATGCGTGGTGTGTTTGTCGGTCACGATATTCTCTCCTTGGCCAGATGTTTGGTCGGTTGCGACGGTCATTTAAGCAATTGCCGGGCCAACTCACAACCTTGTGGCGAGCGTGCGACTTGTGACGGTCTGGCCGGTGACGGCGCCGCGGGCGCCCTACCCCACCGCTACCTCCGGCATGCGCGGCAAAAACACATGGCCGCCCGTGACAACGTCGAGCACAACCGTTCACTTGCGAAGTGCATCTGAGCGTGCGAAAATTGACGAACTGTCGGGGTGCCTCGGGCCGCTGGCCAAGAGGTACTTTTCGGGCTGACAAGCCCATCACTCAGCGGAGTTCTCCAGGCACATGCGAATCATCCCCCTCGGCCCGCATATCGTGGTGCGACGTCTGAAGGCTGAGGAGAAGACGGGCGGCGGCATCGTCCTGCCGGAGGGAGCCCGCACTAAGCCGCGCGAGGGTCGCGTGCTTTCGATCGGTGATGGCCCAATCCTCAAG
>DASXEJ010000118.1 GCA_036490175.1 Pirellulales bacterium
GTGCAAGCGCAGCGTCAGAAGCCCGACGAGATAGCTATACTGCAACACGCGACGCGGTAACTTCGTAGTGGTCATCACCTCCTGCTACGAAGTCTCGCCAGCTAGCGGATTAAGCTGGCGGAAGAGGATTTCTACAGAGCAAGTCAGTGTCGATTCCAGCCCTGAAGCCACGGCAATTACCGCGGACGTAATTACTTGGCGTCGGCCTGGCGGCAATAGGCAACCTTGTCGGCCGTGTTGGTCGGCAATTTGCCGCCGGCACTCTTCGCAGCCGCCGGCGGAGTTGGTGCGACAATAGCCGCTGCCGGTTCTGCGACGGCTGCTTCTTCCACGACGGGGGCAGGCGACGCTTTTGCAGGTGCTGGCTTGGCGACGGTGGGAGCTGCTGCCTGCGGTGCGGCTTTGCCGCGCGCGGCGGCCAAGATATCGGCCGTCGATAGTTTCTGCCCCCCAGCCGGAGTCGCCGCACTGGCGGCCGGCTTTGCCGCAGCGGGAGCGGGCTTTGCCGGAGCGGTTGCAGTGCCGCCCGCCTCTTTAGCAGCCCGGGCGGCAGCCAAAATATCCGCGGTACTCATTTTTTTTGCACCCGCAGATTCCGGCGGAGCGGGTTTCGCGGCCGCCGGTGCAGCGCCCGCTTTGGCGCGGGCCGCGGCCAGGATATCCGCTGTCGATTGCTTGCCCGCCGCAGCCGGGGCGGTGGCCGGTTTGGCTGCGCTGGCAGGCGCCTTGGCCACAGCGGGCTTTGCTGCTGCGGCCGGTTTGGCCTCTTTAGCTTCGGCCGCCTTGGGGACCGGCTTGTCGACGATCTTCAGGAAGTCGATGCCAATGTCGTACCAACCGATATTGTTGAGGCCGTCAAACTCGACCAGCGCGCGACCGCTCATATTGACGGTTTTGATAATGCCCGTCAGGCCATGAAAGCGAGCCAGTTCGGGGCGGCCGATGTCTGCCACCACATATTTGTCGGTATATTCGCGCTTGAGCTTGTCGATCGCTTCAAAGTCCATCGCAGGCATAGTCATCTCGCCGCAGAAAAGTGGCTGGGTCGCACCGGCGAACAGGCATTCGCCCAAGGAAAACCCGCGAAAACAAGCATTCTGGCGAATCCGAGGCGTGAAATCAAGGCGGGGGCAGGGCCGGAGTTCCACGAATCCAGTATCGCCAGCGAATTGTCTGCGGCCAAACGTCGGTCTGGGTAATCAGTGGCTCGACAACGAGTCGGCAGTCGGCCTTGTCGAACCGCAGACGTGTCGTCCCCGGATCACAATTCAGCAAAATGCCAGGAGTCAATTCGATACTGGTCTCATCCAGGGCCCCGCTCCCGAGGAGGCAAGCGTATTCGCTTCCCAAATAGGCGGGCATCGCATTGATCCGTGCAGCCACGTCGAACCGTGCCGTGCCATCGTTACAGAGTTCGATCGATGCCGACCAATGACTTTTGCCGGCTGCGCCCACGGCCATCAGCACGGTTGCCCTGTCCCGCTTTTCATCGTGCCAATCCTTCAGTGGCGGGCTCGCTGGCCATTCGGCTGGTTCGTCCCGTGCCGACTCGGGCTCGATGGATTCAAGAACTGCGCAGTACTGCGCATCGATCTTGCAATATATGCTGTGGCTGTAGCGGTCTCCGTGGCGTTGGCGGTGGAAACGCATGGCATCACCAACGTCGACATCCGACGGGGGGGCCATTAAGAGCCTTCTCGATCCGCTTCGATCGGTTGCCCAGCCCGCAGGCGAAGAAACGCGTCGAGGAAGCCCTGGATATTGCCATCCATCACGCTTTGAAAACTTCCCACGGCGAAGCCGGTGCGGGCGTCTTTAACGCGTTGATCCGGATGTAGGAAATAATTGCGGATCTGGCTGCCAAAGCCGGTTTTAGCCTGCTTTTCGTATTTGGCTGCTTGCTCGGCCTCGCGTTTCTCTTCCTCGAGCCGTGTGAGCCGGGCGCGCAGCATCTTCTGCGCGAGCGCACGGTTCTTGTGTTGGCTGCGCTCTTGCTGACATTGCACGACGACGCCCGTTGGCAGGTGTGTCAATCGGATAGCGCTCGACGTTTTGTTGACGTGCTGACCGCCGGCACCGCTGGCGCGAAACACGTCCTCGCGAACTTCGTCGTAGTTGATCTCGATTTCGGCCGACTCGGGCACCTCTGGCGAGACGTCGACCGCGGCAAAGCTGGTTTGCCGCTTTCCTTCGGCGTTGAACGGACTGATGCGCACTAGGCGGTGCATGCCCGTCTCTCCCTTCAGGTAGCCGTAAGCCATCGGTCCGCGAATGATGACCGAAGCGCTATTGATGCCAGCCTGCTCATTGTCCTGCCGGTCCAACAGTTCGACTTCGTAACCTTGCTCGGCGGCCCAGTGCAGGTACATGCGCAGCATCATCTCGGCCCAATCGTTGGCGTCGGTGCCGCCATCGCGGGCATTGATCGACAGAATCGCGGCGTTCGCGTCGTGGGGACTGTTGAGCAGAGCCTTTAGCTCCAGGTCGGCCAGTGTCGCTTCCAGCCGGTCTAGCTCCGGCCCGATCTCGGCCGCTAGCGACTCGTCCTCGGCGCCTAGCTCGAGCATCACGTCTAGGTCGGCGGCCGATTTAACCAACTCGCGCAGCGGCTTGGCGATCGACGACAGGGATTTCAACTCGGCAACCGTGGCCTGGGCAGCCTCGGGCTTGTCCCAGAAGCCCGGCTCGCTCATTTGAGCTTCGATCGCGGCAACTCGCTGTTGCTTGATGTCGTAGTCAAAGAGAGTCTCGCAACTGCGTAACTCTTTGGCGAATGGCCTTGGCCCGATCGTCCAGTTCCCTGCTCATGGTCGAAGATTTCCGTAGTGGCGTCCGATTGGCCCTGCGGGGCCAACGATCACCAAGGGGGATACCACGTGACTCGCTGTGAGAATATTACCGGCGCACCGGCACTTGTACCACTGTGCATTGTCCGAACTGGCTCTAGGACAAATCAACGAAGGAGCCAGGCCAGCGCGTTTCGGGCATCAGCGAGCGGGGGGCATTTCCCTCCGCAGCGGCAGCGCCCGTAAGGTGGTGCGCGGTCTACCATCTACCTTGTCGGTGTATACGAGATAGGCCGTTCGTCCATCGGACGACAGGCTCCACATGAGGCGCGGCTCTGTGCCCCACGGGCCAAGCCGAAGCAGGGCCTGGCCGGTTGCCACGTGCCAGAAACTCAAGTAATGGCCGTCCTCGACTGCGATCACCGTCCGGCCGTCAGCAGAGAATTCTACGTCGACCGGCTTTCGATGCGTCATGGCGATGCGACGAATAACCTGGCCATCCGAGCGATCCCAAAGAAAACCTGAGCGGTCAGTGCTCATGCTCACTAACAGCCCGCCATCGGGAGCCACGGCAAGTTCTTCCAGTGACTCGTGATGCTGCGAGAATTCCCGACTGGTAGTGCCGTCGTCGGCGTTCAGTTCGTGAATTTTCCCTTCTTGATCACTGACGTAGATGCTTGCGCCGTCCGGCGAAAACGCCACATCCCAGAGGCCGCTCCTTAGTGGACGCTGCCAACGGAGCTGGCGTGAGGCAAGATCCACGGCCCAGACGTTCTTGGCCATGGCAATCACAACCAATTCGGCGATGGGCGAGTGCACAATATTAGAGTCGTTGTCGGGTATTAGCTCATAGCTCCAGAGGGGATCCGTACCGTTGCGCGCAAAGACGCTAAAGTGGCCCGTGTTCGAGACCACGGTCAACGCGTTGCCGTCTGGCGAATAGGTCAGCGCGATGGTTTGGCCCCTAAGACCATGCAGTTGCCGCGTTGCAGTTTCGCCCGCCTGCTGGTGGATGATGGTTACCTCGTCGGGTTGCCTAGTTACGACGCTGATCTCGCGTTCGTCCGGGGATACCGCGATGTGGTGTCCCGAGCCTGGTAGGCGGACGATTTCGCGACTGCCGGAGGTGGCCTTGGTGAGCCACAATCGCGCTGTACCATCTTTCGCGCCGGTGGCCACACAAGCGCCGTCTGGTGAGACCGCAGCCGCAGTCATCCGCCGCATGTGTCCCCGCAGCAGGCGATCGGGCTCGTCGCGTCCGATTGTCCAGATGCGTCCGATGTGATCATCGTAAACGCCGATAACCTGATCCGTGCCCAAGTATTCCACGCCTCGGCACGATTCGTCACCGACGGCATCAACAAAGCGTGGGTTTGCCGGGTCAACAATGTCCCAAATACGTATGCCGCCGTTAGCGCGCGCGATTGCCACGTGCTTGCCATCGGCACGGATCGAGATACCACGTGGCCAGACCTGGCGAGCATTCTCGAGATCTTTCTCAATGGCTAAGGCCGCGATCATCGTGCCGGTTGCTACATCCCACAGGCGTGGCACTCCCCATTCCTCGGCCACAATGACATGCCGGCCATCCTTGGTGAAACAGACGGCGCGCAGCTCGCGACCGTAGGCGGTGATTTTCCGTACGATCTCGCCACTGCGCCAATCCCAGAAGATCAGCTGTCCGTCGGCGCCGACCGAAGCCAGCGTGACGCCGTCAGGTGAGAAGGCCACGTCACCGACCCATTTCTGGTGACCGTCGCTGAGAATGCGAATGACGGTGGCCGACTCGACATCGCAGAGCACGACGCGCCGCCGATCACTAGCGACGGCCAGCACCTTGCCGTCGGGCGCGAAGGCGAGACCGTTGAGCGGGGCGCGTTGGGGCTCGTCGATAGTGGCCTGCAACTGACCGCTGGCAACATCCCACAGCCGGATGCGTCCGTCCGAGCTGGCCGTGGCCAGCACTCGGCCGTCGGGACTGAATCGCACGCTCGTGATCTCGCCGTCGTGATCGGGCAAGACCATTGAACCCTCATTCAATTGGCCTGCCAGGTAATACCATTCGATGCCGCGTCTGTCTGGCTCGTTGTCACGCGGCATGTGACGCTCAAGGTTCTCCTTGAGCGCCGCGAAATTATTACGGTCCCAGGCTTGCTGCGCCAATTGAATATCAGTGGTGTAGAGCAGCTCTTTGGCCTGTTGCTCGCTGGATTGTGCCTGGTCGGTAATCTCCCGGAGGCGCACATTGCGGGCTTCGATTTGCAGCCAACTGTCTCGCAGACGTAAGTAATGCACCGACACGCCCAGTAGCGCGCCGACGAGCGACAGCGTACAGACTCCGAGTAAGGCCGCCGTGGCGGGCCGGCGTCGTGCCCACTTCCATGCGACTTCCAGGGTGGTCGTCGGGCGCGCTGTGATCGGTCGTCCGCCGAGAAACCGACCCAGATCGTCAGCCAGGGCGTGGGCCGTCGCGTACCGTCGCGACGGTGCTTTTTCCAAGCACTTCCGGCAGATCGTCTCCAGATCGTGCGGCACGCGCGGATGGCTGGCACGTATTCGCGATGGATCTTGCGTCGTGATACGGCGCAATACCTCCAGGTCGGACTCGGCAGCGAATGGCGGGCGGCCGGTGAGCAACTCGTACAGCACGGCCCCCAAACTGTAGATGTCCGCTGCCGAACCCGCCTGCTTGCGGCTACCGCCGACCAATTCGGGCGCCATGTAACGAATGGTGCCCAGCACGGCCCCGGTTTGCGTCATGTCGCGGTTGTCGTCAGCCAGTTTGGCCAGCCCGAAGTCGACTAACTTCGGGACCCACGCATCGGGGCCATCTGCGGAGCCCTGACGGGCGTCCACCATTAGGACGTTGCCAGGTTTGATATCACGGTGCAACACGCCGCGCTCATGAGCATGAGAGACGGCTTCCGCAAGGCTGCGGACAATCTCGGCCGCCAGACGATGCGATATCGCGCCGGCTTGTTTGCCGAGCCAGTCGGCCAAGGTGATCCCGGAACAAAGCTGCGATGCGATGAATGGAACCACCCCGTCGATGCCGGCTTCGAGCACGGCCACGATGTGTGGATGATCGAGCTTTGCTGCGGCGCGCGCTTCCTGTTCGAAGCGCGCCTGCATCTCGGCCGAAGCCAAGACTTCCAGGCGGGGAATCTTCAGCGCCACGTGCCGCTGGGTGCGTGGATCCCAAGCGCGATAGACGATGCCGAAGCCGCCGGAACCCAATTCATCGAGAATCTCGAACCGGCCAAGGATTCGTGGACGCGTCCCACCATTTGGTAATGGCGGCTCGTGCATTAAGTTTGCCAGCCGTCGAGTACCGCCTCCGACAGCGGCCAGAATGTCCACGCAGCGTTGGGCCCGTTGCAGCCGATCCAATTGCGCGGACGGCAACTCGTCAGCAAATAACTGAGATGTATCGGCAGGCGGATTGTCGCCAACGGTATCGCCGCCGTCCAGCCGCTCCTGATAGGCGATCAGGCGGTCGACGAAGACGTTGTCAATCGGTTCATCGTCCATCGTGTTCATACGGCGCAAGGTCAATGGCCAGTCGTTCGATTGCCCGGACCCACAATTTGCGAACCGCGTCGCCGGACCGTCCCATCGCATCGCCAATCAAGTCGAATGGGAGGCCGGCAAACGTTCGCAATTGGATGACCTGAGCGTGATCGGGCGGGAGCCGGCGTAGGGCCGCATGGACCAACTCGCGCTGTTCGGACGTGACAACGCACTCGCTCGGCGAAGGCGACGAAGATGCCAGCTCGGGACGCGCGATCGCGCTCGAACACGCGCCAGCCAACGGCACCTCGAGCGCGACGGCACGCTTTTGCGCATGGTGATAGCGACGCTGCGCGTCTAGCAAATTGTGGATCAGAATCTGCCGCAACCATGCCTTCAACTCGCCTTCGCTGGTGCCGATAAATTTGCGAAAGTCGCGGGCTGCTTGCAGGAATGTCTCTTGCACCAGGTCCGAGGCGGCCACTTTCGGGACCAGGTCTGTTTCCAGTTCTTCATTCGCCACCCGTAGCAAATAGTCGCGATAGAGATCGAAAAGTTGGCCAATGGCGGCATAAGAGCCGTCTTGTGCGGAAATAATCGAGCGCTGGACGCGCCAATCGTCTTGCTGACCGTCGCCAGACAACAACGACATGGTTAGGCCCCAAGGCGTTAATGCGAGCCCCAATCGGATGCGCTTTTCAATCTGCAGCCATTATTACAAGGAAACTGTAGGAACCGTAATGATTTCCCCAAATGTTTTGGGAACTCAAAAAAATAACGGCTACAGCCTCGTGCGGTCCTAGTACAGCCGGTTGGCCGCGATACCTCTGACCAAGTGCGCGCTTGACGCTTCCGGCGGCCTGGATAGGCTGAACACAAGGTATTTCCGCTAAACCCCTTTTCGCGACCGCGCCTCCATGCTGACCCGCCGTTCCTTAGGCTGGCCGATCACGCTCGGCGTGGTGATGATCGTGCTGTTGGTCGCGCTGACGGTCGGCTGGATCCTGGTAGTCGTTGTGGCTGCCACCCGGACATCGGCCAGCGGTTACTGGTGGGCCATTCTGGCGGTCGGGACGACATTTCTGGCCTTGGTGCTGGTGGGGGTGGTGCTGTACCTGCTGCTGTCGATCAAGGAGATCCGCCTCAATCAACGACAATCGAATTTCATCGATAGCGTGACCCACGAGCTGAAATCGCCACTGGCGTCGCTCAAGCTCTACGTGCAGACGCTGTCGCGGCGTAATGTGACCGAAGAACAGCGTGTCGATTTCCACCGTTTCATGCTCGACGATCTGGAGCGGCTCGATTCGTTGATTAACCATATGCTCGATACGGCGCGCCTCAATTTGGCTCCGCCGACTGACGAGACGGCCGATGTCGAACTGTCGAGCGTGCTTGAACGCTGTGCCACTACGGCGTGTCTTCACTACCGATTGGCGGACGATACCGTCAAACTGGAGCTTACGCCTGCCGTGGTGCTGGCCCCGCCGATGGACGTGGAAGTCGTATTTCGCAATCTGATCGACAACGCGATCAAATACTCCGGCGAGAAACCAGAAGTAATCGTACAGTCGTGGGTAGCCGGCGGTGGTAATGTGGTAACGCGGATCATCGACAACGGGCCGGGTATCCCAATCAACATGCGACAAAAGATTTTCGGACGTTTCTTCCGCATGGGAAGCGAACTAGAACGGTCCAAACCCGGCACGGGACTGGGATTGTTTATCGTGCGCACGTTGGTCAAACGGATGCGCGGAAAAATCAATGTCCGCAGTCGCGGAGGTCAGTCCGGCAGCGTATTCGAGGTCGAACTACCAGGTCGGGAACTGACGCCACAACAATCAGCTGCGTAGATCGGTCGCACCAATCGATTAGGCCTGAGCGGCGGCATAAATGGGCGGCGGGCAACAGCCGTACTGAGTCAAGGCGAGTTGGATCATGGCCTCTTCGACAGACGCAAAGCACATTTTGGTCGTCGAGGACGAGCAGCATCTAGCGATCGGCATCAAGTACAACTTGGAAGCCGAAGGGTATCGCGTTTCGTTAGCGGCTGACGGACCGACAGCGCTGGGACTGATTGCCCCTGGGCAGGCAGGCATCGATTTGTTGGTCCTCGATCTGATGCTGCCAGGTATGAGCGGGTACACCGTTTGCGAAACGCTGCGCGAGCAGGGCAACGACATGCCCGTCTTGATTCTCAGCGCGCGAACATTGACGGAAGATCGCATCCGCGGAATGGACGTAGGTGCAGATCAGTATTTGGAAAAACCGTTCGATTTGGACGAGTTGTTGGCGATGGTTCGCAATCTGTTGGCTCGGCGATTACGTCAGCCTGTGCAGCGCGTACATCGCAAGCTGAGCAACGAGTGCGAGTTTGGCCGCGCGAAAGTCAATTTCGACACTTTCCAAGTGACCGTTGATGGTAAAAACCTGCGTCTGACCACGATGGAAATGAAGCTGCTTCGTTACTTCGTCGAGAACGAAGGATCAGTCATCAGCCGCGCGCAATTGCTCGACGACGTGTGGGGACTTTCCGGCAGCCCTACGACACGCACCGTCGATAACTTCATCATGCGCCTGCGGAAATACTTCGAGCGCGACCAGGAGCAGCCGCGGCACTTTCTTTCGGTACGCGGCACAGGTTACCGTTTTGTGTCGTGCGAAGAGGCAGACGAGTAAGACCCGAGGGCATTCGTTCGCAGTAATCGCCACCCTCGTGTATCTGGCGCGTTCCCCCGGATTTTCGCTACGATCGTTGAAATCGTGACAATCTGCGCAACGCTGGCAGAAACTTCGGGTCAGACCGTATTTCAGGCACATTCCGGTTAGCTGGTTCCCGATGACTAGGTTGTGGAGCGAGGGTGGGAGAGACCCGCGTTCCGCGCATATGTGCCGCGGCGCGCTGCGTGGGAAGCACACTTAGTGGGGTGATTCCTCGCAGGCGCGCCGCAGCGCACTATTTTGGCCGGCTTCGCCGCCGCGCTCCGTGGTCCTGCGCCAGCCTGATCTTGATCGGTCTCGCCCCCCAATTCGCAGCCCGTCTTCGGACGTCAGCGTAGGGGACCTGGGCCGGCTCAGATGACCGCCAGACTTTTCAAATGCCGCAGATTCTCGTCTGCTCGGCAATTTATTTGCTTTGGTCCCACTAGTCGTGGCAGAATACGCAATTCCTAGTTGCCCGCCGCGGAACTTGCCCCCCTGCCACCCGCCGCCCTATCGGCGCTTCGATTGATGCACGACCACGACACCCTTTTGATGCGCCGCGCAAAGTCGGGGGACTCGGCTGCTTTTGCTGAGTTGGTGCGTCAATACCAGCCGGCGCTGCGACGCGTGGCTGAGAGCCGTTTAGGTTCCACCGAGGCCGCGGAAGACGTGGTGCAAGAGACGTTTCTGGCTGCCTACAAATCTCGGCACACCTATAACGAGCAGTTCGGTTTTCGCACCTGGCTGTGGACCATACTCTTCAACCAATGTCGCCGTTACGCGGGGCGCCAGTCCCAAAGAGGGCATGTGTTGTCGCTCGATGCGCAGAAAATGCCATGCGGAACCGAGCCAACGGGGTTAACAGACGCGGGAGCCGATCCTTCAGCGTTGGCCGGGCTATTAGCCCAAGAGCGGCGCGAGTTGCTCGAGAGATTGCTCGCGCAGCTTAGCGGTGTTCAGGCGGATGCCTTGCGTTTGCGGTTTTTCGGCAGCCTGAAGTTTCAGGAAATCGCTGAGGCCATGCAATGCAGCCTTTGCACGGCCAAGAATCGCGTGCGCTGGGGGTTGCTGAAGCTCTCCGAGCTTGTTCAGCGCGAGCGCCAAGATCTGCCGGAAGCCGATGCCAACGACTCGTTAGTTGAGTCAGCACCACTCGACACTCCCTTGCCAACTCGGGGACAGCGGCAATGACGTGCGATGACGTTTTTGACGTGCTCACTCGTGGCCCGTTTCCAACCGGCGCAGCGGGAGATCATTTGGTCGAGCGGCACTTGACCGATTGCTGCGATTGTCGGCGGCTGGCCACAGCCTTGCAGCCGGCCGTGGAGTTGTTCCAAGAATCGGTTGGACCTGATGAGAGCCAGGGGCTGCCCGGCTATCGCGGACGCGCGGCGCTTCCCTACCTACCCGCACCCAAGCCGCATGACGTCGTTTTGAGCGACGAGGCCACCAGCTTCGACCTCCCGAATGGCCAAACTCGACCTTGGTCGCGGTCGGATCGGGCCGCTCGCGGTGGGCCCGTGCCATCGTCCAAAGCTGGTCGCGCATTTCGTCGGTCCCATGGAAAACTGCTGGCGCCGCCTGTTCGTGGCTTCACGCCCGCGCGCACGAACCTCATGCGGTTCGCGGCAGCCGTTCTCATTGGCGTGGCGGCGGCTGCCGGGTCGCACGGGCTTGGACCCTGGCAGGCGGTGCCTGCGGGCATATCAGATCGTCCTCCAAGAGGCAACGATTCGACGATCGGCTTAATGGGCGACGATTCAGTCGAGACGACGCGGCAGTGGCTCTCGCGCCTGGCATTGCCGGCCGTGTGCCGGATTCCGCACGATCGTAAGGATCGCGGGACGGACCCATTCGAGGGCCCATTAGAGGGCGTACAACTCGCCATGGCCTTAGAATGCTGCACGAATTGTCACACCAAGGCGCAGAGTGGGATTCTGTCGGCCGATGCGCGGTCGGTGGTGGTGCGCGCCTGCCAGGCCTGCCATTGAGCGACTCCTAAATATGCCCCCTCTGGCCCAGCCCTGCGGGGCACGGTACGGTTGTGCCGGCTGATGCGATTCTGGCAGCCCGATCACTGCGGCCCGAATGCCGCAGGTGCCCCCGGCGATTTCGACGACGTTTTTTGGTTTACAAGTTCGACAGCCAGAGTCAAACTGGGGGTTTAGCCTCGGTACACGCGTAGCAGTCAGGCAGCCGAGGGCGGGTTTAGTATCCGCCGAATCACGCACTGGTCAGGAAATTACCGGCGTCGAAGTAGGTGCGCGCTGAGCTGTCCGAGCCTGGTCAGCCTAGCAGCTTCTGCGCTGAGGTCCCGTTATCTTCTCGGAGCAACACATGATGTCTCGGCTCACCGGTCCCCTGGCGTGCGGATGCATGTTCGTCGCCTTGGTTTCGGTCTCTGCCCAGAACGCGGCCCTGGACCAATACTACGGCGACGGTGTTCATGCGTTCTTCGCCGGCGATTATGTCCGCGCCTTTCAAAACCTCACGTCCGCATCTTTGGCCGGCAGCAAGGACCCACGGGTCTACTATTTCCGCGGTCTGGCTTGCTTGCGACTAGGACGCGACCCCGATGCGGTGCTCGATTTCGACCGAGGGGCGAAACTCGAGACGGCTGAGACGGACCGCTTCTACGACATCAGCAAGGCGCTCGAGCGCGTGCAGGGTCGCGACCGCATATTGGTCGAGCGACATCGCAGTCAGGCACGCTTATTAGCACAGCAGGAATTGCAGCGTCGCCGCTACGAGCGCTACGAGCGCATTCGACAAGTCGAACCCGAAGTGCTGATGAAGGCCGGGCCAGCGGCGGTCAAGAAAAAGCCCGCCGCGCCGGCGCCCGTCGTTGTAGCGAATGAAGATCCCTTCTCCGACAATGTTCCGGAAGCGGCGGAAGCGGCCGGAGCCGATGCCGCCGTAGAGCCGCCTGCTGCTGACGAGATGGCTGACGATCCTCTTGCCGCCGATCCCGCGGCTGACGAGCCGGCCGGCGACGCTATGCCTGCCGAGGAGGCAGGAGACGAGCCGTCCGCCGATGCTGGGCCCGACGAGGCGGCGCCGGCTGAGGAAGCGCCTGCTGCCGCACCGGCAGATGATCCTTTTGGTGAAGACGCGCCGGCAGATAATGCTCCCCCCGCGGCCGCGCCCGGTGAGAGCGCCTCGACAACGACAAGTGAAGTGCCGCCGGTAGCAACGGAAGAGGTATCCCAGGTTGAAGACACCGTTCCGACTCCGCCGGAAGAAGTAGCCCCAACTGTAGCTGCTGATGAAGCCGCACCAGCCGTTGAACCGGCAGCCGTTGATCCATCGGTCGCGGCCAAGCCGTCGGACGATCCCTTTGGCGCCGAGGAGCCGACCGCGCCGAGCGAAGCAATTGCCGACGCCCCGGCCGAGGATGTGCCTCTGTCGGAAGCCATGCCGGGCGAAGACCCCGCCGAACCAACATTGTCGGAGGCGATGCCAGGCGAGGAACGCGGCGAACCCGCACTCTCTGAAGCGATGCCTGGAGAGGATCCGGCCGAGCCGACACTGTCAGAAGCCTTGCCAGGTGAAGACCCCGCTGAGCCAGCGCTTTCCGAGGCGCTGCCCAGTGAGGACGCCTCGGAACCAGCATTGTCGGAGGCGACCAGCGACGAAATGCCGAGCGAAGCTCCTGCCGTGATTGCCGCTGACGCCGATCCCTTTGGTAGCGAGGAATCAGTTGAAGCACCTCCCGAGGCTCCCGCTGCGGATGCCGCGCCGGTGGCAAGTGGAACTGATGATCCGTTCGGCTCTGACGAACCGCCAGCGGCACCGACCGAGGCGGTCTCCACAGACGCCATGTCCGACGCCACACCTGAAAAGCCAACGGATGATCCGTTTGGCGCAGACTCACCAGCGAAGGTTGAATCGGAAGGTCCGGATCTCGCACCGGGCGATGCTCCGGCCAAAGAAGATCCCTTCGGGTCCGACTCGACGACCCCGTCGGCACCTGAGGCCGATGTAGCCGAAAATGCCCCGGCAGCGACCGACGAGCCAGAAGAGATGGCCATCCCGAGTGACGCTAGCAAGGGGGCACCGCCGCCGGCGGGTGACGATCCCTTTGCCGGACCGGATTCCGAGCCTGTCGCAGCGCCAGCAGGCAAACCCAGTGACGACCCGTTGAGCGATGGCGAATCGGTGCCGACTCCGCCACCGACGGGATCGGTCAAGAGCGCTCCGCCCGTTCCCACGCGTACACCGACAGCCGCCGGCGCTCCCCGTGGCGTGAAGCCCAGAGCCGCTCAGGCTAAACCAGCGGTTAATCGCGGCGTGTCGGTACCCGGCGGTGCGCCGATCATAAAGAATAAGTTTGTCGATAAGCCCTCCAAACCCGCCCTCACCGCGCCGTCCGGGCAACCGGCTGCCGCGCCCCCCGCAACTCCCGCCGCCCCAGACGACGATCCGTTTAAATAGCGTCCTCGCCCTGTAGAAACGTCCTGGCGCCCCGCCACTTTTAGTGTGTGCTCGCTCGTTCCTCAATCGCTTTTAATTGGACAGTAGTGACTAACGACGGTCAGCACCGACCGTCGACCGGGTTGCCGTGCGGCTTATGGTATTCCAAGATGGACGGCCGTAGTCCGGGTCTATCGACAGGCGATAATCAAGAACTTCTGGCGGGCGGCGTATGAACGGCGATTCCGTTCGATGCCACGTGTTTTTTTCGCAGCAGGTGAAAGATGATTAGGCGAACGCTTCCAGCAACCCGGCGCGCAGCGATCTGCGCAGGACTTATAGTGTTTTGGGCAACATCTGCGTGTCTGGCCGCTCCGACGATCAAGCAGATCTCGTCGCCAGGATTGCAGACCGGTGCGACAACTGTGCTGGTCGTTGAAGGGACGGACCTGACTGACGACACCGAGGTGGTGTTGACGGTACCGGTTGCTGCGCAAAAGTTGCCAAAGCCTGCTACGGCCGACCGCGTCGAGATTGCGATCACACTCGACGCGTCGGTGATCCCCGGCATCTACCCGTTGCGTGTTGTCAATCGCCGCGGAATATCCAACGCCGTGCTGGTGGGGATCGACCAACTCGCCGAGCGGCCGTTTGCGCCGGATGCCGGCAACTTGCCCGTGGCACTTGGCGGGACATTGACCGGTGGAACCATTTTGCGCACGAGTTTCGACGGCAAGGCCGGGCAGCAAATCGTTGCCGACATAGAAAGCCACCGCCTCGGTAGTAGCTTGAATCCGGTGCTACATCTTTTCGATGCGCGTGGCGAGCAGCTTGCCTGGTCGCAGATGGTCCCGACCCTTAACGGCGACGCGCGGATCGTGGCCCGCATCCCAGCGGACGGGCGCTATACTGTCGAATTGCACGACGCGCTCTATCGCGGAGCCGAGCCCGGGGCATTCCGGCTGAAGATCGGTGAACTCCACTATGCGGACTTGCTGTTTCCCTTAGGGGGACAGCGAGGATCCAAGGTTTCGTTGGCACCGATCGCCAGCAACCTGGCTCCGGAGCAGAGGATCGACGCCGACCTGGCAGGTGCCGTGGGGACCATTGCGGCACGGTGGCCGACTGATCGTTGGTTAACGGGGACCCGGCCGCAAATCCTGGTCGGCGACCTGCCCGAAGTTTTGGAACAAGAGGGCGTCACCAAACCGCAACTGGTGCCGGCGCCCGTGGCCCTTGATGGCCGATTGCTCGCGCCGCATGAGGAAGACCAATATGTGTTAGCTGTCTCACCGGGACAAACGTGGCGGCTGGCGGTGACTGCGGCGCAAGTTGGCTCTCCGCTCGATGGGGTATTGTCGGTGCGGAAGGAATCGGGCGAACAATTAGCGACCGCCGACGATACGCCCACCACGACCGACCCGACTCTGGATTTCAAGGTGCCCGACGGTGTGGATCGCATCCTAGTGGCGGTCAAAGATTTACTGGACCGTGGCGGCCCTGACTACGTCTATCGCCTGACGGCGGCGCTGGCCGATCGGCCCGATTTCCGTTTGCAGATACTTGCGGACCGCGAGCAGGTACCCGGCGGAGGCGCAGCTATCGTGCGCGTCCGTGCGAACCGGGCTGGCTATCAGGGGCCGATCAAGTTATCGCTTTTGGGTTTACCTAGTGGCATCGCGATTGCGAATGACGAGATCCCGGCCGGGGCGACCGACGCGCTTGTCTCGCTGTTGGCATTCGGCAGCCCGGCACATGCCATCACAAGTATCGTTGGCACCAGCGCCGATCCAAACATCCTTCTTGTTCGTCCGGCCCAATTGGCTGAGACCCCTATGGCGGTTCGGCAACCATGGCTGCGTTCTGAGCTGGCCCTGGCAGTGACTGGCGCAAATACCCTATCGGTGGTCTGGGAGCCCGAAGCGACCGGCACGCAGTTGCCGCTCGGGAGTCGGCTGCCGGCGCGGATCGCGGTAACGCGCGCGCCGTTGGCGGCGGGCGCGGTGCGATTGTCGCTTGTCACGAGTCAGATCGCGCCTCGCAAGGAAATCACCGAGAACAACCAAAAGCGCCAAGTTGACGATGTGGACCGCATGCTGCGGCTGGAAGGCACGCCCACGATTGCCAGTGATCAGGCCGCCCTGACAACGCCCATTTTGGTACCGGCCGATCTGCCGAACATTCCCTACGACATGGCGATCAAGGCCGAATTGTTATCGGCCGATGGCAAAACAACGATCGCGAGTGCGACCACACCGGCACGTCGGTTGACCTCGATTCAGCCGCTGCGGATTGAGCTGGCTGGCGAACCGAAAGTCGAAGCGAAGTCTGGCAGCGGCGAAACCGGCCGCCTGCTGGGCAAGGTCATAAGGCTCGGCGACCTGCCGCATCCGGTCACGGTAACGCTGACGGGCTTGCCGGCCGATTTCCTAGCCCCCGCTGTAGAAGTGCCTGCCGACAAGAGCGACTTCTCGCTGCCCGTTTCCTTCCCCTTCAACACGCCGCCGAACGATCTGGCGAACGTCGCGATCGTGGCCACAGCGCAGCCCGGCGGGGGTACTGCGGTACGATCAAACGAGCTACCCGTGGCCGTCAAGATCGTTGCCGGCGGGGCGCCCCCGGCGCTCTATCGTCTGTTCGAGGACGAACAACACTTCGTGAGTCTGCTCAATGAAGGGGGCGGCAAGGCGACCGTCGAGCCGACGGACCGGTTTGCAGGCACGGTAGCCCTGCGTGTCAGTCCCGACCAGAAGTTCCGCGCAAAGCTGCCCGGGCTGGGGGTCAAGATTGCCGAGAAGCCAGGTGAGGGAGAATACCGATATCTACGTTTTGCCTGGAAGAAAATTGGCGGCGGCAACGTACTATTGCAACTGAATGCCAACGGCACTTGGGGGCCGACACGGGGGCAGGGAAAGCCGGGTTATCGGTACGAAGCTGGACCGGCCGACAATTCGTTTCATGTCGAGGCGATCAAAATCAGCGATCGGTTGCCATACGGTTGGACGGTTGTCACTCGCGATTTATTTGCGGACTTTGGCGCATTCGAGCTCGACGGGCTGGCCTTCACTGCCGGCGATGGAGAGGCTGCGCTGTTCGATCACATTTATCTCGCGCGCAACGAAGATGACTTTCAGGCCTGTCCGGCTCCCTTACCGGCCGAGCAACCACTGGCGGTGTTCGAAGACCAGCCCGATTTCGTAGCTAGTATGAATCAGGGAGACGGGTCGGCGTCGCTGGCGACTGACGACAAATTCACCGGCGCCGCGAGCGTGCGCGTGATGCCAGATCAGCGATATAATCCGGCGCTTCCCGGATTGGGAGTGAAGATTCGTCAGAATCCTGGTGCAGGAGAGTACCGGTATCTGCAGTTCGCTTGGAAAAAACAAGGGGGCCAGCGGGTCTGTTTGCAGTTGAACCACGATGGTCAGTGGGGGCCAGTGCCGTCGACCAATCCACTTAAGTTCCGCTACGATGCGGGGCCGGGCGGTGGAGAAACTTTTGGCGGTGCCAAACGTGTCGGCGACGTCCTTCCCAGTGATTGGGTGGTTGTGACGCGCGACCTGTTCGCCGACTTCGGCGAGTTCACGTTTTCGGGTTTGGCGCTCTGCCCTGTGGATGGGGACTTCGCCTTGTTCGATCACATCTACTTGGCCCGGGCGCCGCGCGATCTCGATCTGACGGCACAATAGGCGAACACGCCGCGAATCGCATTGTCCTGTAATTCTGCTGACCGATATCCACGACAGCCAATAGCGCAGGGCGTGGTCATTTAAGGTCGTCTGCTGATCGGGCTTGTAGCGACCATGCAGGGCAGCGTTTGACCCTCGGTCCGATTCTTGAGAGTGGCCAGGGCTTTCGGCGACCACTGCGACCATTCCTTGACCAGGCAGGTCAGTGTGTCTAACGGGGAATAAGCCGCGGCAGCGACAAGTGCTTGACGATTCGGCAGAGCCAAAGCACGGGCGGCACACCGTATGCTGTGCTTACTTCGCAGGTCCATGACGCCAGCCGATTCGCTGGCGACGTATTTGCGAAGGAGCCCATCCATGTGTCGACGATTCGCTTTGTGGACGATTGTTATCGTTATCTTCGCGACAGCACACGGACGAGCGGTGCGGGGATTGGATATTCAGAAGCGATCGCAAATCATTGCGTCGCACGTCTCGGGTGCCGCAGAAGCCGGCAGAAATGCCCATAACGACGAGACACGTCGTAGCGCCGGGAAGTTAGCGGGAGACTGGCGCTACGTCCCTTATCATGGCCGGCACTGGTATTGGATGCCGAATCAAACATGGAGCGTTTGGCAAGGTCGCGCATGGATGCCCTACTCGCCAGGGATGTTCTCGCCGGAGGCCAATAATGCTAGCCGCCAAGTAACTGGCTATCGAGGAGTGCCAGCGACCGGTGAGGAATTCCGGCAGCCAATGAACTATCAGGCTCCCGCCGGCCGACAATTCAGCTCGCCAGGGCCGAGTATGCCCAATGAGCACTTCATGCATCCGTGAAGGGGCGGCAGCGAACTGGGGGACCAATTTGAGAAATACTCGGGCCATCTTGGTAATGTATTTCGGCAGGATGCATGCCGGGCTTGCACTGCGTTGACGTGTATTGTCCCGGCCACATAGATTACGCTATCCGCGTTCAAGTTGAGGAGGAAGCGTCGCGCAGCGCACAGGGAGGTGCCAACAATGCAGACTACGTCAGGCGAGCGCGTGATTGGTTGGCTGCCGGGATTGGTACATTTAGCATTCTTCGTGCGGTATGCGCTGTTGGTGCCGTTTCTGCTGTTGCTGCTCGCCTTTTTCGGGTGGCGATATCGTACCAATGCGATTTTGGGTAACGTATTTCTAGTTGATAGTCCCGCGCAGCTTTTTCAATTGACCTGGCTCTCGCTGGCGGCGGTAGCTCTCTCGGCGGTCGAAGCGCGCGTCACGCTGCTGAATGCCAAGGAGCGTTTTCCCGATTGCCCGAGTTGGAACATTGATGGCGCCGAGTTCACCTGGCTGTGGAGTGTGGCGTGGATCGTCGCCTGGCTCGCCGTGGGACTGGCCGTACCACTGGTTTGTGCTTGGGCAACTCCTTATGGCAACACGGGTCTGGCCCCCCCGCTATCCGGCATAGTTCAACAATATGGCGTGAGTATGGCGGCCGGCATCGTCGTGGCCGGGGGCCTGCTGCTGATTGCAAGCGGAGCAGCACGATTTGCGATTGGGCGAAAATTGTCCGCCGCCGAGATACTTCCCTCGGATGCCTGCTTCCGCCAATTGCAAGGCGCCCGGTTTGTATCGCTGGCGGATAGGGCCATTGCGCGCGTGCTGAGTTTCAGCGATGGCGGCTATGTTGAGCCGGCCGAGTCGGATCCCGTCACTGGAGATATCGTTGCCTATCGCTTGCGCCCGGGACACGCTCAAGTTGCCTTCACCCTGTTGCTATTGCTGGCGGGGTACGTCGTCGCGTGCGCCAAAATCACGCCTGCCAACCCGACGGTGCCGGTGTTGTTTTACCTGTTAATAATTCTGTCGATTTCCGGCGTGTTGTTGTCGGCGGCATCGTTCTGGCTCGATTTGTATCGCCTCCCCGTGCCCCTCGTGATGTTGGCATTGGGCATCGTGGTGAACCTGGCGTCACAGAATGACCATTTCTTTGCCATGCTCCCGCGCGCCAACACCGATCCGCCGCCGACGCTGTACGACGTGGTCCGTACCTGGCAACCGAGTGGCGCCCAGGGGCGGGTAGCCCTGGCGTTACCACGTGGCAAGGATGGTCAGCGAACATTGGTCGTTGTGGCCGCGGCCGGAGGGGGCATTCAGGCGGCCGCCTGGACCGCGAAGGTATTAACTGAGTTGCACGATCGCTACGGCGTTCCCTTCACACGCAGCGTGCGGCTGGTCAGCGGCGTTTCCGGCGGTAGCATCGGCCTGATGCATTATCTCGATCGATTTGAAGAGCTTAGCAATGCCGCAACCAAGGATGACCAGCGCGCCGCACAGATGTCGATCAACGAACAAGCCAGGGCGTCGAGCTTGGAAGCAACGGCCTGGGGTGTGGCATTCTTCGACCTGCCGCCGGCTATCCTGCCCATGCGTCATTTTTGGCCGGGTCTGCAGCGCGACCGGGGCAGCGTGTTGGAAAGTTTATGGTCGAGCCGGTTGGCACATAGCGATCCGACCAAATATACGGTCCGCAGCCTGCTGGATGACATTCAACAACGTGGGCACCCGATCCCCATCTTCAATAGCACCAACGGCGCGACGGGCGCGAGGTTCTTGTGGTCGCCGATTCAATTGATCGAACGCGCGAGCGGGCGGCTGAGCGATCCGGAAGAGCTCGCGCAAGCTTATCCGCAGTGGGACCTGAGCGTAGTATCCGCGGCTCGATTGTCGGCGACGTTCTCCTACGTGTCGCCCATTTGCCGCCCGGTTTTTCAAGACGCGCCGTATCCGCGCGTGCCGTTTGCCGACGGAGGATACGCAGAAAACGAGGGAATCCTGAGCGTGCTGCAAGCCTTGACGCAATTGTTGTCGCACTATCAGACCGAGACATCCAACGCAGAGTCACCGCCGTTCGATCGCATTTTGATCGTGCGGATCCTGCCTTTCGCCGGTGCGCAGCCGGCAGCACGTACGACCTACGACGGGCAAGATGCCGTGCTCGAGGATCACGTCTCAGCGTCGGCGTGGCGGCGGGCCTTGACCGGGCCGCTCGAACTACTAACGCAAGTGCGCGAATCGTCCCAATCGGAGCGCGGCGAATGGGAGGCGGCGCAGATGCAGGCCATGCTGGTGGCCGAGGCCAGACGATGGGCCGCCTCGGCCGGCGACGATCGAGACAGTACGGAAGACTCCACCGACAGCCTGGGCTTGGCGACCCTGCGACGCTCGCTCGAACCCTTTGCCGTCACTCACAACCTCGTGCGGCGACAAAAAACCGGAGAAATGACAGAGCTCGCGTCGACGAGCGCGGTACACGACAACGATGGGCACCCTTTGCGCGAAACTGTCCATGCCACCGCGCCGCCGCTGCAAATCGCTTCTGTCAAATTCGCGTTCACGTTGCCGGGCCACGCTGGCGTCAGCCACTCGGCGAAGCTTGTCGTCACGCAAACCGATGATGAGTGGGACGACTATTTCACGCCGCTCTCGTGGAAAATGAACAATCGCCAGAAACAGGCGATCGACGCGGCTTGGCGACGCATTTCGCACAGCGACCTCGGAAACCTATCGCCGCTGGACGAACCGCTGTTCTTTGCCCCTGGCGACGAGGAGCCCTCGCTGACGCTAGAGGACTTGTTCGAGCATGCCGAGCCATAAATCGTTGGTTCGAGAGTGACCGGTAATGTTCGGTCACTCAAGCGCGGGAGTATCGTACGACCCGCACCTCTCCGTCGTAGTCGATTTTGTCGAATTCGGCCGTCATCCACGCCAGCACCTGCGCGGGCTTGCCGCCGCCAGAGCCCGCGCCGACGAGCGGAAAGGCAATCGATTGGCAGCCGGTATACTTGGCGAGCGCCATGGCATTGCGGACCGAATGGCGGATGGAAAACTCAGACGACCGCCACAGGATGTTAATGCCAGCGACGTGGATGATGGCCTTAAATGGAAGCCGGCCCGCCGATGTCGTCACGGCGCCGCCCAGTGGGATGATTCCCTTGGTGCGCAGTTCGCGAAACGGCTGCGTGCCGCCGCGACGTTTGATAGCGCGTGAAACTCCTTGAGGCAATAGGAGCCACCACGGGATGAAGTTGCGATTCCAGGCGTTGACGATCACGTCGACGTCCTGATCCAAGAGATCACCATCGACAACGCGCAAATTCATCCGCACGCCCCGCGCGATGAGCTAAGCCGCTCTTGCCAGTCGATTACCATACTACATCATTTCCAAGCGAAGTCGCCGGCGTTGACGCTGGGCAAATAGCTGACCCCCATCAGGTATTTGTCGACCGCACGGGCCGCTTCGCGCCCCTCGTGGATCGCCCACACAACGAGCGACTGCCCGCGGCGGATGTCGCCGGCGGCGAACACGCCCTCGACACTGGCCATGTAGTTGGCATCGCATTTGACGTTGCCACGGCCGTCGAGCTCGAGATCCAAATCGGCGATCGCGCCTTTCTTCTCCGGTCCGAGAAAACCCATGGCCAACAACACCAACTGGCACGGCCAAGTCTTGGTGGTGCCGGGGACCTCTTTGAACTGTTGCCGCCCCTGGGCGTCTTGAAACCACTCGATCTCGGCAGTGACGAGATTCTTTACGTGCCCTTTGTCGTCTGCCTGGAATTCCTTGGTGAGGATGCTCCAGTGACGGTCGCAGCCTTCCTTGTGCGAGCTGCTGGTGCGCAGCATCATCGTCCAATAGGGCCACGGTGTGTTCACAGGGCGCTCAGACGCCCGGGGGAAATAGCCTAGATCCGGCGGCTTGGGCAATAGCTCGAATTGCGTGACGCTGCGAGCGCCGTGCCGATTCGACGTGCCTGTACAGTCGCTGCCGGTATCGCCGCCGCCGATGATGATCACGTCCTTGCCAGTAGCCAGCAGCGAGACTCCGGTTGGGATCATATCTCCCTGGTTCCGTTTGTTTTGCTGTGGCAAAAACTCCATTGCGTAATGCACTCCCGGCAGGTTGCGGCCGGGGATGGGCAGATCGCGGGGTTGCGTCGCGCCGCCGGTAAGCAGCAGGGCGTCGTACTCCTCGCGCAATTGGGCCGTTTCGATATTGCCGCCAATGTCGGCGTTGCAGCGGAATTCGACTCCTTCGGCCTCTAATTGGCGGACGCGTCGCCAGACTTTGGATTTCTCGAGCTTGAAGTCGGGGATGCCGTACATCAGGAGCCCTCCCGGACGATCGGCGCGCTCGAAGACGGTGACCCAATGGCCGGCGCGGTTCAATTGTTGTGCGGCCGCCAGCCCAGCCGGACCAGCACCCACCACGGCCACACGCTTGCCGGTGCGAACTTCAGGGGACTCGGGCGTTATCCAGCCCTCGTCGAAGCCGCGATCGGCGATCGACATTTCGATCTGCTTGATCGAGACAGGATCTTCGTTGATACCCAGCACACAGGCGGTTTCGCAGGGTGCCGGGCAAACGCGGCCGGTGAACTCCGGAAAGTTGTTTGTGGCGTGCAAGCGCGCTAGGGCCTCGCGCCAGCGATCGCGATACACCAAGTCGTTCCAGTCTGGAATGATATTTCCCAGCGGGCAGCCGGTATGGCAGAACGGCACGCCGCAATCCATGCAGCGCGCACCCTGACGGCGGATTTCCTCGGGGGCCAAGATGCGGAGGAACTCCCCGTAATGCTTGACGCGCGCGTCAGCCGGCTCCTCGTCATATTGCCGGCGATCAAACTGCATAAAACCGCGGATATCACCCATGCGCAACCTCTTCCAACTCTCCTGCGGCCTTGCCCGCCGCGGCTTTCTTCATACCTGCCAGCGCTCGTTTGTAATCGAGCGGCATGACCTTCTGGAATTTCGGAATCAATTCTTCCCAATGATCGAGCACGTACTGTCCACGCTTGCTTCCTGTGTACTCGACGTGCTTGCGAACCATATCGAAGACGATTTGCTGGTCTTCCGCCGCCTCGAGTAATTCGAGTTCGACCATCTCTGTGTTAACATGGCCGGGGAAAATACCAGGCTCGTCGAGCACATAGGCGATGCCGCCGCTCATGCCGGCAGCGAAATTGCGCCCCGTCTCGCCCAGGATCACGGCCACACCTCCCGTCATATATTCGCAACCGTGATCACCCACACCTTCGACGACGGCTCGGGCGCCTGAGTTTCGCACACAGAATCGTTCGCCGGCGATGCCCCGTAGATAGACTTCGCCGCTGGTTGCTCCGTAGAGCACGACGTTGCCGGCAATGATGTTCTCTTCAGCCTTGAACGGGCTATCGGCCGGCGGATAGACGATCACCTTGCCGCCCGAGAGCCCCTTGCCGCAATAGTCGTTGACCTCGCCTTCGACGCGAACCGTCACGCCCGGCACGCCGAAGGCCATGATGCTCTGGCCTGCACAACCGTGGAAAGTGAGCTGGATCGTATCCTCGGGCAAACCTTTGCTGCCGTGGCGTCGGGTAATCTCGCTCGATAGAATCGTGCCGACCGTGCGATTCGTGTTTTGGATCGGCAGGTCGAAGGCGACCGGGGTCTCGTCTTCGATGGCCGGCCGGCAGAGGTCGAGGAGCATCGTCATGTCCAACGATTTGTCCAATCCGTGATCCTGCGTTTCGGCACAGAATGTCTTAACACCGGGTGCCGTAGTGGGTTTGAAAAGGATGCCTGAAAAATCAAGCCCGCGCGCCTTCCAGTGGCTAATAGCTTTGCGGGTTTCGAGCAAGTCGACGCGTCCGACCAACTCGTTAACGGTCCGCATGCCAAGCGAGGCCATGATCTCACGCAGGCCCTCGGCCAGCATGAAGAAGAAGTTCACAACGTATTCAGGCTTGCCGGCGAATTTCTTGCGCAGCTCGACGTCTTGCGTGGCCACGCCGACGGGGCAAGTGTTCAGATGGCACTTCCGCATCATGATGCAACCGACCGTGACGAGTGCCGCCGTGGCAATGCCCCACTCTTCGGCTCCCAGCAAGGCCGCCATGGCGACATCGCGGGGCGTACGCAACTGCCCGTCGGTTTGCAGGACAATTCGACCGCGAAGATCGTTTTTCACCAGCACCTGGTGCGTCTCGGCCAGCCCCAATTCCCAAGGGACACCAGCATGTTTGATTGAGGTGAAGGGGCTCGCGCCGGTGCCGCCATCGTGCCCGCTGATCAGTACCACGTCGCTTTTACCTTTGGCGACGCCCGCCGCGACGGTTCCTACGCCGACCTCGGCGACCAGTTTAACGCTGATCCGCGCCTCGCGATTGGCGTTCTTCAGGTCGTGAATTAATTGGGCCAGGTCTTCGATCGAATAAATGTCGTGATGCGGAGGCGGAGAAATCAAGCCGACGCCCGGCGTGCTGTGCCGGATGCGGGCGATTTCCTTGTCGACCTTGTGCCCTGGCAGCTGACCTCCCTCGCCCGGCTTCGCCCCTTGGGCCATCTTGATCTGCAATTCCTGGGCGCTGACCAGGTACTCGCTGGTCACGCCAAAGCGACCGCTGGCCACCTGCTTGATCGCGCTTGAACGGAGATCACCGTTTGCATCGGGATTGTAGCGGGCCGAGTCCTCGCCCCCTTCTCCCGTGTTGCTCTTGGCCCCCATACGGTTCATGGCAACAGCAAGCGTCTCGTGGGCTTCTTTCGAGATTGACCCGTAGGACATCGCACCCGTGGCGAACCGCTTGACGATTTGGGCCGCCGATTCGACCTCCTCGAGCGGGACCGGATTGTCGACTTGTTTGAAGTCCAACAGGCCGCGGAGGGTTAGCAACTGTCGCTGCTGATCGTCGATCGTCTGGCAGTATTTCTGAAAGTCTTCGCGGCTGTTCAAGCGCGTGGCATTCTGGAGCTTGGCGACGACCTCGGGGTTGAACAGATGCGCTTCCCCCTTGCGGCGCCATTGATACTGACCGCCGACGTCTAGATCGAGCGTCTCGGGAACATTGGCCCGGGGATAGGCGTGTTCGTGGCGGCGCAGCGCTTCCTCGGCAATGGCCT
>DASXEJ010000119.1 GCA_036490175.1 Pirellulales bacterium
GCGTTGCGGCTGCGCGATCCGCGGGTGTGGGCGCCGGCCGTCGCCTGTGCCGCCATCATCTTGGTCTGCTTGATTCTTACCAAGAGCCGCGCAGGAATATTGGCTAGCGCCATGGGCGCATTCCTGCTTGCCGCTTGGACGGCTGCCGCCGGGAGTCGACTCTCTCGACGCATCGTGGCGGTGGCAGTTACGTGCGTCGTCGTTGTGGTCGCAGCGGCGGCCACGGTCGGGGCGCTCGATCGCGAGATGCTTACCGAAGCTGGCAAATCGCTTGGCTATCGGTTGCAGTATTGGCAAGCCACGGCCGAGATGATCCGCGAGCGGCCCTGGTTTGGGTGCGGTCCCGGGCAGTTTCAAAGCTACTACACGCAATACAAGCTTCCGGAAGCAAGCGAGACCGTCGCCGATCCGCACAACTTTCTCATGGAAATCTGGGCCACGGCCGGCACGCCCGCTGCGCTCGCGCTATTGGCTGTGATCGGCATAGTGGCCTGGCACGTGTTAAGAGATTCGCAGCGGACGTCGGAAAGACAATCACCCGAGAACGCGTCGGGATTCCCGTCGCGCGTAGCGGCCCCGCCGTTTATTGATGCCACACGCCATATCCTGGCCGGAGGAGCGGGCGGTTTTCTGCTGGCACTGCTGTTTGGCCCGCTGGCGACTGTGCCGCTGGGTCTGGCCGCTTGCATGGGTGGAGTGGCGGTGGCGGCCATTGTCGTGGCGAGTTTGTACCCCTGGATCGTGCGAGGCGCCATGCCGGCCGTTGTATTGGCCTTGGCCGCCGCGGTTTTGCTCGTGAACTTGTTGGCAGGCGGAGGAATCAACTTTGCCGGCGTGGCTGGCTCGCTGTGGCTACTGACAGCGTTGTGCATGGCGACAATCGAACGCTGGCGGAAGCTGACGACCTTACCAGCCGTAGCGCTGCTGGCCGTCACGGCTATGTTGAGCGGAGCGTTTTACCTGACGGTTTACCAGCCGGCCATGGCCTGCAACCTCGCCATGGATCGGGCCGATATCGAACCCGAGCGATCCGAATTCTACTTGCGTGCCGCGGCCGTCGCGGATCCTTTTAACGCAGAACCGATCAACCGTCTGGCGATGGTGGAATGGAGCGGGTGGCAGCGGCATCCGTCCGACGCGGCATTGGATCGCGTCGTGGCGCTGTTGAACGAGGCGATGCGGCTTGACCCGCACGCGGCGGCCACGGCCGAAATGAAAGGGGATATTTGCCGCGAGGTTTATCGACGCACGGGGGCCATTGCTCCACTGGGGCTCGCCGCGCAGTCCTACGAGCACGCGTTGGAACTGTTCCCGACCAATATCCTGTGCCGTGCCAAGTGGGCCCTCGTTCTGGCCGAGACCGGCCAAGCGCAGCAAGCAGCCGTCGCCGCGGCTGCCGCGCTGAGTGCGAGCACGGCGACACCGCACGCCGACCAAAAGCTGCCGGAAGACATCGTCGCGCAGCTCGAGCCGCTTGCCGCCGGGCCTGCTGAAACGCCGCCGAATTGAACGGCCTCGTCAGGTCCACTAGAATTAGAATGTCCTGACCGCGGGTACGTTCCGGGACGCGGGGCCGGTCGCGGCGGTCTGGCGCGCGAAAAAGTTCGCGGCATCTCACGTGCAATTCTTGCTTTCATCTCTATCGATTCTTTAACTGGGTATCAGGCGCCATGAGACTCTGGTTTTTTGCCCTCGCGGCGATTCTTTTGGGGACATTTGTCGGTGCGGTCTCGGCCCTCTGGCAAACCGACATCTTCTCGCCGCGGCTGATCGTCGTGCAAACGCCCCCCTTGGAGTTGCCCGAGCTGCCGGTGCTGCCGCCGCCAGGCGGCCCGGAGCCGCGGTTGGTGATCGACACGCCCCACTACTACTTTGGCCGCATGGAACGCAAGGCCACGGGGCGGCACACGTTTGTTCTGAAAAACGTGGGGAGCTACCCGCTGGAACTGGTCAAGGGAAAAACCAGCTGCAAGTGCACGTTGAGCGATCTGACGCAGACCAAAATCGCGCCAGGAGAATCGTTAGACGTCACGCTGGAATGGACCGCCAAAACGCACGATTCGTTGTTCCGCCAAGACGCCACAATCTATACCAACGACCCCCGTCGCCAGATGGTCAAGCTGACCATCGAGGGGATCGTCGTCGACTCCGTCGTAGTGACCCCCCCGGAGGTAGTCTTCTCGAATCTGACGGCCGACGAGGAAGCGCATGGCAAGACGCGCATATTCACCAGCCTCAGTGATAGTCTGGAGATCGTGGGCCATACGTTCGACAATCCGGAAACAGCCCAGTTTTTTGCGATCGAGACCGAGCCGCTCCCCAAAGAGGCTTTGCCCGAGAACATGCAAAGCGGTCGCGAGATCCGGATCAGCCTAAAACCAGGCTTGCCCCCGGGGAACATTCAGCAGAAAATCCGCCTGCAATTGAACATCCCCGACGTCCCTGATGCCGAAGTACCGATCAAGGGGCGCATTGGCAGCCCAATCCTGATCGTGGGTCCGCGCGGATGGGATCAAGAACGCGGCCTGTTGCGACTGGGAACGATCGACCGCGCTAAAGGAACGAAGGTTCAGCTGAAGGTGATGATTCGGGGGCCACACCGCCAGCAGATCGAAATGCGCAATGTAGTGTCACAGCCGGAGGCGCTGCACGTCACATTGCAAACGCCCGAGGAGTTGGGGAACGTCCTGGCGGTGCCGATGTTAATCGAGATCCCGCCCGGCTCACCGGTTGCCGACCATCTGGGCAATGCGCCGGGCAGCCTGGGGGAAATCACGGTCGAGACCAATCAACCAGAAATCGGACAGCTACGGTTCAACGTCGCCTTTGCGGTGACTGACTAGGCGGGGCATAAGAGTGAGTAGCATTTCCAGGGGCGCAATTGCAGACAAAACGGGCCTCGCAGGATTGTGGCCAGCTGTCCTTCGCATTCCTCGGAGAGCGTCGAACAAACGACACCATGAGAAGAGCAGCCCCCTGTTTGCCGTCACTGGCCATCGTCCTATTGGTACTGCTCGCCGGTTGCCCCGCCCCGCGCGAGCAACAGAGCGAGCGCACGCGCTCGGCGCCCGCTGAAAGCAAAAGGGCCGCCAAGCCGCTGGACCCCATCACGGCCAACGGCAAAATCTTTGAAAAATGGCCACAGCCCAAGCTGGCGCTTGTTTTCACCGGCGAGCAGGACGGCTACATCGAGCCCTGTGGCTGCCAAGGACGCGAGAATCAGTTGGGCGGGCTGGCTCGCCGCCACTCGTTTCTCCGCAAGCTCGAGGCCGACGGCTGGCCAACGGTTGCCGTCGATGTCGGCGGCCTGACCGATCGCTTCGGGCGACAGGCGGAAATCAAATATCAGATCACGGCTGACGCCATGGCGACCATGGGGTACGACGCGATCGGTTTCGGGCCCAAGGACTTGAAGCTACCGGCCGAAGCCCTACTCGCGGTCACCAGCGGCGAGACGTGTCCGTTTGTCTCGGCTAACGTGAATTTATTCGACCTCACGCAGCCGTTCCGCGTGGTCGAAGCCGGCGGCAAGAAAGTGGGCATCACGTCGGTGCTGGGGGACAAGTACCAGACCGAGATCAACAACGATCAACTCACGCTGTCGTCGGCACAAACGGCGCTAGAAAACGTCCTGCCGAAGTTGAAGGCTGCCGGCTGCGACCTGCTGATTCTGTTATCGCACGCCACGCCGGACGAGTCGCAGGAGTTGGCCCGACGATTTCCGGACTTCGACATTGTTGTCACGGCCGGCGGCGCTGAAGAACCGCCGCACGAACTGGCCAAGGTCAAAGGTCAGAAGACGCTATTCGTGGAAGTCGGCCACAAAGGAAAATACGCCATTGTGCTGGGCATGTACGACGATCCCCAAGAACCCTGGCGCTATCAGCGTGTGCCGCTCGACGCGCGGTTTCCCGATTCGCCCGAGATGCAACAACTGATGGTCGCCTATCAGGGCCAGCTGGAAGACCTGGGATTCGAAGGCCTGGGATTACGCCCCAAGACACATCCGCGCGCGGCGCAGGCAGGCGATGCCACCGGACAATTCGTAGGTGCCGCAAAGTGCGGCGAATGTCATAAGACCGCCTTTGGAATTTGGAGCAAAACGAAGCATGCCCAGGCCACGCAGTCGCTGGCCACGGCCCATCCGCCACGACTGGCCGACCCAGAGTGCGTTAGCTGCCATGCCACCGGTTGGAGCCCTCAAGAGTTTCAGCCATTCGCGGGAGGCTTCGTGAGCCTGGCCGAGACGCCGCTGTTGGTAGGAAACGGCTGCGAAAACTGCCACGGACCGGGCGGAGGTCACGTGGAGGCCGAGGCCGAAAAGGATCTGGGCCGACGCAACACGATGCGGCAAGCCATGCGGCTGACCAAGGCCACGGTGGCCGAGAACCAGTGTACGAAGTGCCACGACGGCGACAACGACCCGCACTTCAACTTCGACGCCTACTGGCCGAAGGTCGAACACAAGGGCATGAAGTAAGCCCTGGGGTTTTATCGGGAAGTCGTACCGCGGTTAGCTGTGTGCGGCGCAGCAGTAACGATCACCCTTCGCCCATCTCGGCCATCGCTTCTTGCGGGATGTTGAAGTTGGCCGAGACGTTTTGCACGTCGTCGTGGTCATCCAGCCGCTCCATCAGCTTGAGCACCTTGCGGGCCGTCTCGGCATCGAGGTCCACGGTCGTCTTCGGGAGACGTGTGATCTGGCTCATCTCGGTTTCGATACCATGCTGAGCCAGCGCGTCCGCGACGGCCTGGAAAGTGCTGGGATCGGTCGTGACTTCGAAGGTGGCATCGACGCGGCGCACGTCATCAGCGCCAGCGTCGAGCGTGATTTCCATGAGCGCGTCTTCTTCGATCTTGGCAGCCGAAATGACGAACAGACCCTTGCGATCGAACATCCATGCCACGCAGCCGGTTTCGCCCAGCTTTCCCTCGGCCAGCTCGAAGATCTTGCGGACTTCGCCCGCCGTGCGATTGCGGTTGTCGGTGAGGATCTCGCACAACACGGCCACGCCGGACGGGCCGTAACCTTCGTACAAGCACTCGTCCAGGTTGCCTCCTTCGAGCTCGCCGGTGCCGCGCTTGATGGCACGGGTGATATTGTCCTTGGGCACGCTGACGGCCTTGGCGGCATCAATGGCGTAGCGTAGCCGGAGGTTCATGGCCGGGTCGCCGCCGCCCATCTTGGCGGCCACGATGATGGCCTTGGACATCTTGCTCCATACCTTGCCACGCTTGGCGTCGATCAGCGATTTTTTGTGGGCGATATTCGCCCAATGAGAATGACCGGCCATGACGATCCTGTGCGAAAGTGAGTCCGAGGGAACTGGCCCGTCGCCGCCGGCGCGTCCTCTTCCCAGGGGTCATTTGTTTCTTATGGTTTTTCGGGCGCGCTGGGCGGGAATCCGTCGAGTTTTTGTCTCGTCTTTTCTCCCTTTTCGGCATCCTTCTCGCGCTCGAAGGTGGCCAGCGCCCGCTGCCAGGCTTGACGAGCCTCGTCGGGCTGCCCGGCCTTCTGATGCGCGTCGCCCAGGTGATCCAGGATCACGCCATCGGGACTGTCGCCGCCAGCGGCAACGGCCTTTTGCAATTGTTCGACCGCTTCGGTAAAGCGGCCTCGTTGATAGTAGGCCCAGCCCAAGCTGTCGAGATAGGCTTCGTTCTCGGGATCACCCTCAACGGCCTGCTCGATCATCCGCACGGCCCGATCGAGGTTCTTGTTCTGTTCGACCCACAGGTAACCCAGGTCGTTCAGCGCGCCGATATTCTCGGGATACTCGTCCAGCACCTGTTCCAGCAGTTCTTCGGCGCGCTTCATATCGTTACGGCTGGCGCTGATGTTCGATAGCACTAGCCGCGCGTCGCGCAGCAGCGTTCTCAGTTCCTCGGATTCGTACTGAGAATCAAAGCGCGCCAAAAAATCCTGATACGCTTGCTCGGCCTCGGCATTTCGTTTGGCGTGATACAACACCCAGGCCACGCGCGAGTACATGCGCGGCGGCGCATCAGGCATCGCCAGGGCGGCGCGTCCCACGGCCAAGGCATCGTCCGTGCGGCCCGCCATTTCCAATGCGCCGGCCAGATAATGATGGAAGACCGTGCTCCCCTCGGGCAGTACCTTCTCGTCGATCGCGCGCTGGAACACGCGCGCCGCCTCGGCATACTGCTCGGCCAGGATCAGCCCTATGCCCCAGGCCTCGAACATGCCGGCGGCCTCCTCACGCTTGGCTTTGAGCGTCAGGCTGAAAAACTCATCGGCCGCGGCAAACTGCTTGGCTTCGAGCGCCAATAGGGCCAGCGCCATGCGGTCGCCATAATCGAGCCGGTCGGGGTCGGCCTGAAACGCTTGCCGACCGGTGTCTAACAAGCGATCGACCAACTTCTGATCCTTGGCGATATCCTTCACCTGCTCGTCCAGCAGATCCAAGGCATCGCGATCGGCGGCGACGTCGCCTAGCGTTTTGATCAATTCGGTCAGACGGTCGGTGCGGCGGTAAAACTCGATCAGGCCCTGGTAGACATCTTCGTCGGGCGCCTCTTTGAGCAATTCTTTGTAGACCGCTTCGGCCTTGTCGTCCTGGGCCGCGGCTAGTGCCACTGCCAAGGTTTTGCGGACGTCGCGGTTCTTCGGCTCGGCAGCCGCGATCGCCTCGAGCCGTTCGATCAATTGGGCGCGCTGGTCCAGCTTAGTCAGCAGCTTGGCCAGTAGTTTGTACGGCGCGGCTTCGGCCGAGGTGCCGTGCGCGTCAAAATACCCCTGCAACTGTTCGACGGCCTTGGCCATATCCCCCCGGCACTCGCTCACCCGCGCCAGATGAAAGGCGTGCAGCGCCTTATCGGGTCGCAATCGGTCCATTCGCTCGTAGGCGGCATCCGCGTCGTTGGCGCGATCGGCCGCCAGGAATGCCTCGGCGAATAATTGCAAGGCGTGCGCGCCTTCGTCACCGATGAACATTGTTTTTTGTTTGTCGGTCAGCCCGTAATCGTTCGGATGGTCGATGACCGGCATGACCTGGGCAAAGGCCTCGGCCGCTTCCTTGGCGTGGTCGGTGACAAAGCACAACCGCCCCAATTCCATCGACAGCAAGACATAGGCCGCTGTCATGGGCTGGGCCTGCATGTGTACACGGGCCTGCTGATACAACTTCAGGGCTTGTTGAAAGCGGCCCGCTTCGGCCAGGTGCAGCCCCAGCTGACGAAGCAACAACGGATCGGACGGATCCAACTCGACAGCTTTCAGCGCGTAACGAACCGCCTCGTTGGGACGATCCAGGCTAAAGGCCAAGGGGACGATCTCGCGCACGATCGGCAGGGCATCGGGCTCGTAGCGCAGCGCCCGTTGATACAGCCGCAATGCTTCGCCGAGATGCTCTTTTTGCTCTTCGATCCGTCCGGCGCTATACAGGCTGAGCGCCTCCAAATGATCCTGCGCTTGCTGGGTTCGCGGCTGCTTCTCTTCCAGCGGAGCCGGTGGATCCTGCAAATCGTCAGCAGCGTGCAGCTGAGTCGCACCCCACGGCGCGAGCAGTCCCACGGCAACGAACAAGAGGCGCGCTGCACAGAGGCGTAACAAGTCGAAGTGCGAAACGATTGGGCTCCTCAACGAAAAGCCCTCCGGCGAGTGGAATCGGGGGTGGGGCGAGTACTTTAGCGGCGGTCCTGCTCGCTGCGATGGGCAGAGCGTGCCAAGCCTGACGGATACGAGGCCCGCACTGCTGAGCCACGTCTCGTTAAGGCAATTCTATCAGCGCCGCTAAATTCTTGCCATTGTGCGAGGATGGACGGCAATATTGTGCAACGCGGTCGGCAAGAACGTGGCTGCCAGCATGGCCGCCGATCGGTCTGATCCCAGCTAGCGAACGCCAGGGGGCCCGGGGGTTCACACCCGTCACGACCCCGCGATACGCGCCGGGCGCATTAACGCGGCTTGCGCTTCACGAGCTTGGCCGCGTCGGACTTCTTCTTGGCGCCGGTCTTGATCTTCTTCGAAGCGGCCACGGCCTTGGGAAGGGGCTTCTTCTTCGACTCTTCCTTCTTCTTGTCAACTGCGCCGGGTTTGCCGGCGGGAGCGGGCGCCGCGGCCTTGCTGCCGTGGTGCGGCTGGGGAGTGGGTTCGGGCTGCGGCTTCTTCTGATGACGTTTGGGCAAGCGATCCTTCGCGTCGGGGGCGATTTCCAGCAGAATCTTATGGACAGCAGGAGACAGCGGACTGGCAACCAACTCTGCACCCAACTGGTGCAGCAAGGAGCCGAACTCGACCCCTTTGTTCTTGGGAATCGCGCGCTCCAGACCCGACACCTCGGCCGCTTTCATTTCGGCGTCGGTCGCGGCGCCAATGATGTGCAGCACCTCGAGCGCCCCGCGATCGAGCGGAATGGCGTGACCACCCAAGGCGGCCTGCGTAACATAGCCGACCGTGAAGGGCGTGGTGCCGTTGAACTTCGCCAGACGTTGAATGGCCTGGCCCAGATTTTGCTTCTTCAGCGTCTCGAGATCGAACGAATACGTTCCCTCGAACGCGCTCTGCAGGGTCTGCTTCAGGCTGGCCGCGGCGGCCGTGGGATCGGACAAGCCGCGCATCCCTTCGGCCAACTCCTTGACCGTGCTGACGCGCACCTCGTTCCAGTCGAAAAAGGCAGTCGACACGGACGCGAAGACTTCCTCGGCCGGTTCATAGCGCGAGTTCTCCAGACAACAGGCAAACAGTAACTGCTCGAGCACGGGGCGCTCGGGGGGATGCACCGGCTTGTAATACTTGCGGAGCACCTTATGGAGCTTGGCGAGCAGGGCACTACGGTTGAGATTCGCCATACGTCTGATTCGTCTTCGGTGGCCGTTGGTATCGGTCGGCTCGCACGCCACGAGCCGCACGAGCAAAGTCTGTGTCGTTCATGGCACCCAGGGGGCGCCAGGCAATTCTGTTGCGAGTCGATTGAGGATCGCGGGCGGGACAATCAATCGTCGTCGTTGTCATCATCGTCGTCGCGGTCGTCGGCCCCCGCGGAACGATCGCTGTCCGTGATGAGACTCTCGTCCGTCTCATCGTCTTCGTCGAACTCCGCAGGCTCTTCGGCCGGGGGGTTGGCTGGCAGCACCCGCCCAAGGATTTGCGACATTTCGATCGATTTCTTAACCCCCAAGTCTAGTACAAACTCAAGTCGGGGAGTGTATCGCGTCTCGATTCGGCTGGCCAGCTTGGCTTGCAGAAAGCCGGCCGCACTGCGTAGCCCCTGCAAACTGAGCCGCTGCTTGGTCTCGTTGCCCCGTACCGAGACGTGGACTTTGGCCTGCCGCATGTCCGGGGCGACCTCGACGTAGGTCACCGTTACATCCTGCACACGCGGATCATTCAGATCAGCCAGGATAGCCATGCTGACGACTTCACGGATCGCCTGGGCGGCCTTTTGCGTTCTGCGGGAACTCATAAAGGGGGGCCTTCCTCGCGATGCTTCCGGGGGCTCGCACGCCGAGACTGTCCGCAGGGCACGTGCGCCCACGGAACGCCTCCGGCCCCACGGCCGGCTTACAGAGTGCGGGCGACTTCCTCAATGCGATAGACTTCGAAAATGTCCGCCTCCTTGACGTCGTTAAATCCCGCCAGCTTCATGCCGCATTCGTAGCCTTCGCGCACCTCTTTGACGTCGTCCTTCTCGCGGCGTAGCGATTCCAGCGCGTAATCGCCGATCACGCGACTGTCGCGAATCACGCGCACCCGCGTGTTGCGCTCGATCGTGCCGGCCAGCACGCGGCAACCGGCAATGGTGCCCATGCGGCTGACGGTGAACGTGCGCTGCACCAACGCGCGACCCAGTTCGACCTCGCGCTTCTCGGGCTGGAGCAATCCTTCCAGAGCTTTCTTCAGGTCGTCGGTCACCTGATAGATGATGTCGTAGCGGCGGATCTGCACGCCCTTCTGCTCTGCCAGCGAACGGGCACCTTCGTCGGGCACTACGTTGAAACCGATGATGATGGCGTCCGATGCGTCGGCCAGGTGAACGTCGGCCTCGGTAACCCCGCCCACAGTGGCCTGCAGAATCTTGACCTGCACCTCGGGATGCTCGAGCTTGGTGAGTTCTTTGCGAATGGCCTCGATCGAACCGCGCACGTCGGCACGCAGAATCAAGTTCAACGTTTGCGGCGTCTCGCCATCTAAACGATCGAACAAGCTTTCCAACGTGACGTGAGCCACGATGCCCCCCAGTTCGACCTGGCGGGTCTGAATGGCACGCTGTTCGGCGATTTCGCGCGCTTGGGCAATCTCGGAGAGTACGACAAAGCGATCGCCGGCCCCCGGGGCGACGTTCAAGCCGGTCACGTTGACGGGCATCGATGGTCCGGCCTCGGTATGCGATGTGCCCGGACGCAGCGTGTCGTACATCGCCTTCACGCGACCGTATGCCGGTCCGCACACGACGACGTCGCCCACCTTGAGCGTGCCATTTTGCACCAGCAGCTTGGCCACCACGCCGCGCCCTTCGTGCAGCTCGGCTTCCAGACAGGTGCCGATCGCGGGACGATGCGGATTCGCCTTGTATTCGTGCAACTCGGCGATGGTCAGCAAGGTTTCCAACAAATCGTCGATCCCCTGGCCTGTCAGTGCGCTGCACTTGACCAATTCCGTATCGCCACCCCATTCCGTGGGCTGCAATCCGGCTGTAACCAGCTGGGTGTAAATCCGGTCGAAATTGACGCCCGGCAGATCGACCTTGTTGAGGGCGATGACGATCGGCACTCCGGCCGCCCGGGCATGGCTGATGGCTTCTTCCGTCTGTGGCATGACGCCGTCGTCGGCCGCCACGACCAATACCGCGATGTCTGTGACATGGGCACCACGAGCGCGCATTTCGGTAAAGGCCTCGTGCCCTGGCGTATCGACAAACGAGATCGTCCGCCCGTCTTTCTCGACCCGATACGCGCGAATGTGCTGCGTGATGCCGCCGCTTTCGCCGCTGGCCACGTCGATGCCGATGATGCGGTCCAACAGCGACGTCTTGCCGTGATCCACGTGCCCCAGGAACGTCACTACCGGCGGGCGCGGGCTGAGCTGGGCTGGATCGTCCTCGAGATTGTCGATGTCGCCCAGCAGTTGATCTTCGAGCGACTGGGCGTGCCTCAATTCGATTTCCACGCCGAATTCCAGAGCCAGCATTTCGGCCCGTTCGGCATCGAGCTCGGCGTTGATGGCGTTGGTGCTCAGATTGGCGCCCAGGCTCAGTAGTTTGCTCAATACCTTCGGCACCGGCACGCCGATCGCTTCCGAGAAACTGCGCACGGTGGCCGGCAATTGCACGACGACGTTGCTCTTGCGCGGAGCCGCGGTGCTGAGACCGCTGCGGCGCACCTTGGGACGCGGACGCCGCGACCGCGTGACTGGTTCCTCTTCGCCGCCGGCGGTGGGGCGGAAGCGTGCCGGCGTGGCGACCCGCTTGCGCGTCAATTGCCGCTGCTCGCGGCCGCCCAGCGCTGCTGCGAACTCGGCATCGGGCTCGGCCGACTTGGCGGACTTGCGGCCGCGATCGCGACCGGGTGTTTGCTCCGAGGGCACCGGGGCGGCGCTCGGTCCGTGTCCGGCCGGCTTTCCCTTGCCGGCCACGTCAGCCTTGCGCTTGGCCTCGTGCTTGCGCAGATGCTCTTGCAGTGGCTTGCCGCCGGTGCGGCTGGCGCGAATGGCGTCCGCCGGCAACTTCAGGTCGGGCTTCTGCGGCGCCGGCTCGTTCACCGTCGGCGGCGCCGGCTGATTGACGACCGGCATGGGCGCCACGCGAATGGCCGGACCGGATCTATTCCGATCACCATCGGCAGGACGTCGCTTCGACTCGCCGGCTGGTTGCTCGGGCCGGCCCCCTAGCATCGGCGGTCTGCCGGCGCCGGTGGGCGGAATGTAATCCTCGCGGCGAAATGCCGGCGGCTCGACCGTAGCGGTTGGCGCCACAGGCGCGGGTCGCAATGGGGCAGGTCGCGAGGGAGCCGTGACCGCTGCCGGAGCGGCTGCCCGCGCGGTAGGACCGCTGCTGAGGTAGGCGCGGACCTTCACGGTTTCGTCGTCGGTTAGACTGGCGAGCGCAGACCCCTTCCCGGTGACCCCCGCCTTCAGGCAGAGCTCGACGAGTATTTTGCTGTCGATGTTCAGTTCTTTAGCGAGTGCGTAGATCCGTAGCGCCAAGTCTAACTCTCCCTCTAATGCTGGCACACCTGTGCGGGTTACTAGCCGCCTGGCCAGCAACAAAACGTCTTTACAAATTCATAACCGTCTCCCTTTCGTGCTCCACCTCATCCGCTGCCGGATCGGCTATTAGCGCCGACGACATGAATTCACGCGGCGTGCAATTCACGAAGCATGCGCTGTCGACGAACCGACCAGGACACGCGACTCGCGCCGCGCTGGGTCCCTGTCGACGGTCGTGCGGCGTCAACTGTCGTGCGACGTCCCTTCTGCTGAGGCAGCTTCGTCGGCGACTTTTTCCGTCGCGACTTCCTCTGCTTCCGCTTCGTGGGACACGCCTTCCGAGGGCGCGGCGTCCTCGGCCGCATCGGTTGCTACCGGCTCTGCCGTGGCCGTTGTCGTGCCTTCGACAACCTCGGCAGCCGCCGTGGCGGCATCCAAACGCTCCTGAGCCCGCTGCCGGCGACGTTCGTCGGCGGCAGCCTGCTCAGCTTCCTCGGCCTTGGCTTCAGCCTGCTGGATGATGTGGTCCACCTGCTCGGCGGTTAGCCCCCCCATCTCCATCAAGGCATCAGGCTCGATGACCGAAAGATCATCGTAGGACAAAAAACCCTCGCCGACTAGCTTCTCACTGAGGTTTTCGTCGACACCGTCCAGGGCGCTAAAGCCCCCCACGGCCCGCTCGATTTGCTCGTCCAACTCCTCGCGGGTCATGATCTCGATGTCCCAGCCGCATAGCTTGCTGGCCAGACGGACATTTTGGCCCCGCCGGCCGATGGCCAGCGATAGCTGATCCTCGCGCACCAGCACGATGGCCCGGCCCAGCATGGAGCAGAGGATCACTTCCTCGGCCTCGGCCGGTTGCAGGGCATTGGGGATCAAGACCTGCATATCGTCGCTATATCGGACGATGTCGATGCGTTCGCCGGCCAATTCGTCGACGATGTTCTTGATGCGGTTACCCCGCACGCCCACGCAGGCGCCGACGCAATCCACGCGCGAATCGGTGCTGCTAACGGCCACCTTGCTGCGGTAGCCCGGCTCGCGGGCCATGGCGCGGACTTCGATCACGCCGTCGGCGATTTCGGGAATCTCTTGCTCGAACAACCGCTCGACCAGGGCCGGACGCGTACGGCTAAGGATCACTTTCACGCGGCTGCCATGCTTGCGAACTTCGCAGACCGTGGCCCGCACGCGCTCGTTGGCGTGATGGGTTTCGCCGGGGATTTGCTCGCTGCGCGGAAGGATGGCTTCGCAATTGGGCAGCGACACCGTGGCGGCGCCCCCTTCGTAGCGCTGCACGACGCCCGTGACGAGTTGCCCCTTTTGTTCGTCGTACTCGTTGTACAGCGCGTCGCGTTCGGCTTCGCGCACTTTCTGAATGATGACTTGCTTGGCGTTCTGGGCACCGATGCGACCGACCGTTTCCGTCTCTTCCTTGTCGAGTGCCACGCCATCGCGCGAGCCGGTGATCGAACCGTCTTGGCGGTCGATATGAATGATGATGACTTCTTCTTCCTCGCCATGCTTCTTTTTCAGTGCCGAAGCAAAGGCCGCCTCGATCGCTTGGAAGACGATCTCTTTATCAATGTTCTTATCGCGATGAATCGAGTCAATCAGTCGCAGCAGTTCGTTAGAATTCATGGTCGCTATTCCTGCACCCGTGGTGCTTTTGATTCGAGTTGTCGAATTGTCCGAGTTTTCCTTCTGCATCGGCTTGCTCCCCGATGAGCGTCGCCGGATGGTCGCCACGACATTGGTGTTTGGTCGTCCGTGCCGACGCTTTTTTCACTCTGTCGGCCGTTTTCGCTTGTCGCTGCGCCTCCTTTCCGGCCCCGCGGCCACTTTGGAGAACCGAGAGCTTATTGCCGCCTTCTATTCTACGCCGCAGGGTTCTCCACGGCTGCCGCGGTCGACTGCGGGCAGACATTGACCCCCGACTTCGGATCAAACCAATAAGCCCGCCGCAGATCGAGCCATACTCGCACACGATCCCCAGCAGGAACATGTACGTCCCCGTCGGCCTGGCACGCCAGGTAACGGCTCTGCTGGCCTACAGCAGTGTAATGCTCGACCGCCGTTGCGCCATGCGCTTCGTCAAGTTCGTTACGATCCCACTCGAGATGTACGATCTTCGCGTCACCCAGCGGCTCGACGAGCGCCACCATAGCTTCGACACCGTCACCCGCTACGCCAGAGGGCGGCCCTAAATGGACGTCGCCCGCTCGCAAACCGAGCACGATGGGTCGGTCGACATAGGGGACGAGTTCCGCCGGCACCATCCTCGGCATCGGGATCAACCAGGCCCCCACTTGAAACGCCACCGCGCTGCCCTGGCCTGTGTCACGGCCTGCTTCCGTCACACGTAACCGCCCTACACAAAAGCTCATGCCGGGCGTGCCCACGAACCCTGCCACGAATCGATTGGCCGGCCGGTCATAGACTTCCGCAGGCGTCCCCACTTGCTGCAATCGTCCGCGATCGAGCACGGCGATCCGATCGCCGAGCGTCATGGCTTCGACCTGGTCGTGGGTGACGTAGATCATGGTACTGGCCGTGCGGCGGTGGAGCTGTTTCAACTCGCGGCGCATTTCCACGCGCAACTGCGCATCCAAATGCGACAGCGGCTCGTCGAACAAAAACACGGCGGGCCGGCGCAGCAGGGCCTTGGCCACCGCGACGCGCTGCTGCTCGCCCCCCGACAATTCGGCCGGCAATCGATCCAACAAATTCGCAAGGCCCATCGTCGCGGCCGCCTCGTGCAGGCGCGCAGAGACAGCCTGGCTCGTCCGTTGCTCCTGCGTTTTCGCTGTCGATTTGACCATGCGATGCCACCATCTTCCCAGCCATCTTCCCAGCCAGCTACCACTCCACGGCGCCCCCAGGCCGAACGCCAGGTTGCCGCACACATTCAGATGCGGATACAGGGCCGGATGCTGAAACACCATGGCGACGCCGCGTTTCCGCGGCGCGACATCGTTCACCACTCGGCCGGCGATTCGCACCGTTCCGGTCGTGGCACGCTCCAGTCCCGCGATCAGACGCAACGTGGTCGTCTTGCCCGACCCGCTCGGTCCGACCAGCACCAGCAACTCGCCATCGGCCACTTCCAGATCAAGAGCATCGAGGGCACGCACGCCGCCCGGAAACTCCCTCGACACCTGCTCGAGGCTGACCTGGGCCATGAGGACGCTGCAAATAGTGGGCTGTAGCCGCGCCGCGTCCTTGGCCGTTTGCCGCCGGAGACCACCCAGGCCCCCTGTCCACTCACTCTGTCTGCTCGCTCGAAGCCTTTTTCACCAAACTACTTATGCCAGTGCGTAATCCGGTGAACGTACCCGTTTGACTGAGGAGTGTCAAGGTTCCGCGCGGCCGGAATCCGCCGCATCTGAATCAGCAAATACCGGCGTGCCGCTGCCGAAGACCGAGCACACCAATGACGCACTTGGTGGGTGGCAGCGAGAAGGATCGCACACTGGCTTTACGCACAGCGGCGGATCAACAGACAACTGGCTTGCCCCTGCGGCGTAACGCTCAGCTTTAGAAAGCTATCGCCCGGCGGAATGTCGCGGCCGGTGACAGCTGCGACGGGGCATTCCGGATCAGGAGTTTCGTAATTCAGGATCGGAAACAACTGATTGTGCGCAAGCGCCAGCGTGCCGGCGATCAATTCCACGATGCCGCCGCCGGCGCCCAAGTTGCCGAAATAGCTCTTCGCTGCGGTGACTGGCACAGAGGTAGACCGGCCATTGAATACTTCGCGGATCGCGGCCGCTTCTTCGGCATCGCCGCTGCGCGTGCCCAGCCCGTGTGCGTTGATGTGGCCGATGTCGGCGACCGTGAAACCTGCATCGCGGAGCGTGCTGCGGATGGCGTTGCCCAACGCCTTGGCGCGCTGCGCAACACGGCTGCGGTCGATGACCGACGATGAGCCGGCCCCCACGATCTCGGCGTAAATTCGCGCGCCGCGCGCCTGGGCCGCGCCTAGTTCTTCCATCAGGATCGCGCCGGCCCCTTCGCCCAACACCATGCCTGAGCGATTCATATCGAACGGACGACTGGCCCGTTGGGGATCTTGTTCGCTGTGGGCGATCTCTTCTTGAATCACGGCGTGCAGGGCCTTCATTGGATGGACGCGCGTGCCGGTGGCGCCGGCCAACATGCAATCGGCATGGCCGCGTTGGATCACGCGAAAGGCTTCGCCCACGGCCAAATTCGAGGCCGCCTCGCGCAGCGTCAGCGAGTTGTTCGGCCCGCGATAGTCGTTGTAAATCGCGATATGGCTGGCCGGCATATTGGGCAAATACTTCAACAGCCACAGCGGCGACAGTTGCGACATGCCGGTCGAGGCCCAGCGCGAGAACTCGAACTTGCGATCCTCGGGCGCACAAACCCGCATGGCCGAGGTGAATTCGTCGGGCGCGGTCAGCATATAGTCGGAGCCGAAGACGACACCTGCGCGTTCCGGATCGAGTACCCCCGGCGATATTCCGGCGTCGTGAATGGCGCGCTGGGCCGCGGCGACACCCATTTGGGACTCGCGACACATTACCTTCAGACCCTTGCGGATCGCCTTTTTCAGCTCGCCTTCGAGCGGGCCAAAATCATTGATGTGGCCGGTGAAGTCGCGGGCCTGGCCGGCGAAACTGCGGGCCAGGACGCCCTGATCGGCCGGCACCGGTGCCACGCCACTGCGCCCCTGCTGCAGAGCTTGCCAGAGGGATTCCACCGTGTTGCCCAGGGGCGAAATGGCCCCCATGCCTGTAATGACGACACGCCTCACGGTAGACTCCCGCTACGCTGTAAGGCCGGCTGTAAGCCGGCTGATCGAAACGCGGCCAATTGTATAGGGCTTGTTTCCGAGCGTCGAGGCTGGGCGCGGCCGCCGCTGGCTAGTAGCGGCCGTGGTAAGTGCGGGCTTCGCGCTGCGTGGGTGCCACGGGTACCGGCGAAGTATCCCCCACTTTCCCCTTGTTTTCGACCAGCACCAACAGATCGGCCCGCGATCCGGCGTTGGACCAGGGCATCGGCACTTTCAACGTGCCCGTATCCGTAGGCACGGGTGTCGGCACTACGCCCAGCCCGACTAGCAGCACCTGGCTCGTGGGCCAGCGGAAGCGCTCGTGCAAACGGCAATGCGTGATCTGCGGCACCTCGACCTTGACCCGCTGATGCGGCGCGACCTGGCTGGGCACGTCCATCATCACCGGCACGAGCCGTTCCAATTGGTCGATGTGACATTTAATCACGGCGTCGATCGAGTGACCGTCGATAGATAGCAGCGGATTCAGCTCGAGCGCGAATCCCTCGTCGAACTGCCCCATCTCGGGCTCGAAGGCCGGCCATGCGTTGGGGTGCAGCGTGATGTCGCGGGTGTAGGTCTTGGGACGGGTGGCGGCGACCGTGGCCGACTGCCCGTTGTTCACTAGCATCTGCGGCGAGCTATGTTCGCGAAAGTCCGTGCGCTTGCGCAACTCGGCCAACAATAGGGCAACATCCTCTTTTTCGACGAGCCAGGCCTGGATACCCTGCGTCTGCACCGCCACGGGATGCAGCATTTGTTTGGCTTTCACGCGCCAGTCAGGATGGCCGATCGTGACCACGCGAATGCTAAAGGCGCTCGTCTCGGCCTCGGTATTGACGAAACGATCGACAATGTCCGCCACTCGGGCCTGAATCTCGGGCGTGTGATAAACACGCAGCGTGCGTTGATTGGCGCTGAGGAAACCGAACGGCTCGGAATGCCAGGCCTCGTAGCCCGTGTCGCGCAGGATCCAGTCGACGATGGCTTGCTCGGGCCGATTGGTCGAAGTTACCCGCACCACATAGGGCGTAATGTCGTATTCGCGCCATACCTGGCCGGCGTCGTTCGGTAGCGCGCCCGAACCTTCGGTGACGCGGGCGATAGGCTGCCGCGGCGTCTCGGGCGGAGCGCCCGCCAACGGCGCGCCGCCGGAATTCAGCGGAGCGACACCATCATCGCTCACGCCACTGGTTTGCTGGATCGTCTTATCGACAACAGGCCGCACCGGCGCAGGAGCGGCCCGCGTGGTGGGCGAACGCCACTTGCCAGTGGCACGACCCGAGCTCGGCGGAGCACTGGTTGTTTGTGCCCGTGCGAGACTACTGCCAGCCAGAACCACGGCCAGCGTCATCAACAGACCTTTGGCAAACATCGTCACGGCCTCCTTGCCGAAACTCGCCCGCGCCTGAAGTTGCGCGCGTGCCCCCCTCGATTGAGGTCGGGGAGTATAGGTCGAGCGCAAAAGAGGGACAAGGCCGATCGGCGCGGGCCGCAACGCAACCGTGCGCCGCCAGACTGCTGGTTGCACCGCGATGCCATGCCCACGTTGTTGTGGGCATGTGCGGCCATCTCGACCGACGTGCAGGCATGCCCACGCTCGCGCGTGAGCATGGCACTCGACGAAACAGCGGCCCGGATGCGCTGCTAGCCGTGATGTCCGTTGCGAAGTCGTCCCACGATCACGGTCGCGTTGTGTCCGCCAAACCCAAAGCTATTGGACATGGCCGTGACCACCTTGCGCTCGCGCGCCTGGTTGGGGGTATAGTCCAAGTCGCAAAGCGGGTCGGGATTGTGATAGTTGATCGTGGGCGGGATCACATTGTGACGCAGCGCCAGCACGGATAGCACCAATTCCACACCGCCGCTCGCGCCTAGAAGATGCCCCAACTGGCTCTTGGTGCTGGAAATGCTGAGCTCGCGGGCGTGTTCCTGGAACACCGACTTAACCGCGACCGTTTCCGCCTGATCGCCGAGCAGAGTGCTGGTGCCGTGCGCATTGATATACGTGATATCTTCGCGAGGCACCTGCCCGTCGCTCAAGGCATAGGCCATCGCCTTGGCGGCGCCCGTGCCATGCTCGTCGGGGTGGGTTATATGCCCGGCGTCGGAGCTGAGCCCGTAGCCCAGCAGTTCGGCGTGGATCTTGGCACCGCGGGCCTTGGCGTGCTCGAGTTCTTCGAGCACCAACAGTCCGGCCCCTTCGCTGAGCACGAACCCGTCCCGTTCGCGATCGAACGGGCGGCTGGCTGCCGGCGGATTATCGTTCATCTCCGACAGCGCACGCATGTTGGCAAAGCCGCTGATGCCCATTGGCGTCAGGGCAGCTTCGGTGCCGCCGGTGACCATCACGTCGGCATCGCCGTACTGAATGGCCTTGTACGAATCACCGATGGCATTGGTGGCGCTGGCACAAGCCGTGGCGACAGCCGCGCTGGGCCCGCGCAGGCCGAACTGGATGGACACCTGGCCGCAGGCGGCGTTGACCATCAGCTTCGGAATGGTGAAGGCCGACACCTTGTCGGGCCCTTTTTCCAAGAGCCGCGAGTGCTGCGCTTCGATCTCGTTGAGACCGCCGATACCGGTCCCCAGGATGACACCGCAGCGAAACGGGTCTTCTTTAGAGAAGTCGATACCCGAGTCGTTCACGGCGTCAATGCCGGCGACCATGGCGAACTGCGTAAAGCGGTCGAGCCGCTTTGCATCCTTAGCTGAGATGTAACCGTCCGTGGTCCAGTTTTGAACTTCCCCGCCAAACTTCACTCGAAACTGAGTGGTGTCGAACGAGGTCAGCGAATGGACCCCGCTTTCACCCTGGCAAATGCGTTGCCAGAGATCGTCGACTCGGCAGCTTAAGGAAGTGACCGTTCCTAGGCCGGTTACGACAACGCGTCGTTTCATTTATGTCCGTTGGACTGCGACTTCTCGATGTAATCGATGGCCTGACCGACGGTCTGAATCTTCTCGGCGGCATCGTCCGGGATATTGATATCGAACTCTTCCTCGAGTTCCATGACCAATTCCACGGTATCCAGGCTATCGGCGCCTAGATCGTTCACGAATGAAGTCTCGGGCGTGACCTGATCTTTGCTTACGCCAAGCTGTTCGGCCACGATGTCAATCACTCGTTCTTTAACTGAGGCCACTTTAATGGTCCTCCTTGCGCATGCTTGCTTGTGGTTTTATGGGGGGTATCCGTAACGTACAACGCCCACGAGAGCTGCGCGCCGCCGCGCCCTAAGGCAACTCGAACCCCCAGCAAATTACAGGGTTTCCGGAAGGAAGGTCAAGATATAGCGACTTTTTCGTAGCCTGTCCATATCTACTAACATCCCCAAGCGGCGCGTTCTAAACCTTGCTGGCAACACCCGCGACATGTAATTCCCGCTTTAGACGCCGCGGCCCGCGATCGCGTCACAAGGCGCACGCAGTATGACACTCGCCTGACGCTGGCAGAAGCCCTTATTCCGGAACAACGGCCGGACTCAAGCCTCGACGCGGCCAGCCCTTGCCACCGGAAACCATCTTTGACCAACGATCTCGCCAAATCAGCCGGACTTAGGCCGTCAGACCGCCGTCGACCGTCAGCACTTGCCCCGTGATGTACGATGCGGCCCCGCTGGCTAGAAACAGCACCGCACCCAACACCTCGTCCGGGTGCCCCAACCGGCGCACCGGAACACGGGCGACAACCTCTTCCAGCACTTTCTCGCCCAAGGCCGCGGTCATCTCGGTCTCGATAAAGCCCGGCGCGATCGCGTTGACTGTGATCTTGCGGGTGGCCAACTCGCGGGCTACCGAGCGCGTCATACCGATCAGGCCCGCCTTTGATGCCGAATAATTTGCCTGGCCTGGGTTACCCATCAAGCCCGACACGCTGGCGATATTCACGATGCGACCGTAACGTGCTTGCATCATCGGCCGCGTTACGGCGCGGGTGAACAGAAATGGCCCGCGCAGGTTGGTGCTGATCACGTCGTCCCACTGCTCGTCCTGCATGCGCGGTATCAATCCATCCCGCGTGATGCCGGCATTGTTCACCAGGATATGCAGCTTCTCCCAGGACTCGAGGACTGCTTCGACGGTTTGCTGGACACTCTCGCCACTGGTGACATCGCAGGCCAACGCTTGCGCCGTGCCGCCGGCCGCGGTAATCTCGGCGACCGTGGCCTGTAGCTTTTCGACGTCGCGAGCGACGCAGGCCACACGTGCGCCAGCATGCGCCAATCCGACAGCGATCGAGCGCCCTAGTCCGCGTGAGGCGCCGGTGACCAGCGCCGTTTGGCCCCGCAAATCGACCGACATTTGAGCGTTGATGGTCTCTGCCACGCTTGCTGCTCCTGTGGAAACTGTCGCAATGTTGGAAGCACTTCGTACGGCCTAGCAGGCCCCGCGTGGGCCTGTCATCGGTTCACTATCGGGCGCCACTGCCGACAGAACATGCTCTGGCTGCGACAGCGCGTGGTATTCAGAATCTCTCAGCGACGTACACGGTTGACCAGCCAACCGTGGCACCCGACAAGATACCAATTCTGGGAGTCAAAAGGTCCTCGCACGCGCTCCCTGCCGAGAGAACCCTCGCCACGCCGTTTATTCCATGACCGACTGGCAGGAAACCTTGCGGTCGATGCGCCGCAACAATCCTCGCAACACGCGGCCGGGGCCCACTTCGTAAAACTGATCGAAGCCTTGCGCCATGAGGTAGCGCAGCGAGTCTTCCCAACGCACCGGATGCACGACCTGCTTGACCAAGAGTGCGCGAATCTCTTCCGGGTTTGCGTGCGTCTGGGCATCGACGTTCGACACGACCGGAATCTTGGGATCGTGCATCTTTACCTTTGCCAGACCGGCCGAGAGACGCGCCACGGCCGGTTCCATGATCTTGGTATGGAACGCGCCGGCCACAGCTAGCGGCACAGCCTTCATGGCTCCGGACTTCTCGGCCAACTCGGCAGCCCGCTCGCAGGCAGCGTTGCTGCCCGAGATGACGATATTGCCGGGGCAGAGCAGATTGGCGATCTCGAGTACGTCGGCGCCACGAGCCTGATCCACCACGGCCTGCACTTGTACCCGCTCCAAACCCAAGATGCTGACCATGCCACTCGGGCTGGCATCGGCGGCGTTCTGCATGGCGGCGCCGCGCAGTTGCACCAGTCGCAATCCATCCTCGAATTCCAGCACCCCGGCGAACACCAGGGCCGTGTACTCGCCCAGGCTCAAACCGGCGGCAGCTTCGCAGGAAAGGACCACGTCGGGCGATTGCGACCGCAACAACTCGACCGCGGCCAGGCTGGTGACAAACAAAGCCGGCTGGCTGATCACGGTCGAATCGAGTTCTTCGGCTGGCCCCTCGAAGCACAGCTTCGCCAGGTCGAAGCCGAGAATCTCATTGGCGCGATCGAACAATTGCCTGACTGCGGGGAGGGAATCGGCCAACGCCGCCCCCATGCCCACGGTCTGAGCCCCCTGACCTGGAAATAGAAATGCGATCTTCGACACGCAAATCGGTCCTTATTGGTCGCCGGATCATCGAACGTGCGAGATAGCCGGCCCGCGATCGCGCGCCGGCGGCACGTCTTGCCTAGTGTAGCAATCTGCCCGATCGGCGCAAGAGCAGCTAGGAAACCGAAGGGTGAAGAGCTGAAAGTGTTGCGAGAAGGGGCCGATCTGGCCGCGCATCGAAGTTCAAATGGGCCAACGAGCCCGTCGTGCAATGCTGATTGGCTGGCGCGATGCTACTCAGCCGGCTCGACAATCACACGGCCCATGTAATAGCCACAGTTCGGGCAGATTACGTGCGAGGGGATCGCCGTGCTGCACTGGGGGCAATAGTGCAACTGGGGCGGCGTCTTGAAGTCGTGGGCCCGGCGGGTGCCCGTACGGGCGTTCGATTGTCTACGCTTTGGGACGGCCATGGTCGTTCAATTCCCTCGGGCCCAGGCGGCCCGAAGCCGCACCGGCACCAACAAACCCTGCTCGAAACGTCGGAAACAGAACAATTTAGGGGGCAAAGCGGGGGCTGTCAATCCGTGGAAAATGGCAACGACTATGGTCCGCGTTGCCATGTGACCATCGGCATTCGATTTACTAATTGGAACGGGCCCCTGCCCTTACCGCACCTGCGCCGCCAATTGCTCGTGAATCGTCTGGCGGGCGCGCTCTAGTGCTGCCGGCAGTTTGTTCGGATCCTTGCCGCCGGCCTGGGCCATATCGGGGCGGCCGCCACCGCTGCCCCCCACGACTTCGGCCACAGCACGAACCCACTCACCGGCGTGGACTCCCTTGCCTTCCAGATCGCGGCTGATGCCGGCGATGAGGACAACCTTGTCATCCTCGCGGCTGGCCAGGAAGACGGCCGTCGGTTTCCCCTTGCGACGTAATTGATCGATCAGTTGCCGCATCACCGGCGGCGTTCCGCCCGGCACTTCGGCCACGATCACCTGGGCGCCCGAAATATTCTCGGCGTCGGCCAGCAACTTGTCGGCCGATACTTCGCTGCTTCCCTGGGCGCGGGGCGCGCTCTTCTTCAACTCGCGCAGCTCCTTGGCGATGGCAGCCACACGGCCCGGCACTTCGCTGGCCGGCACCTTGAGAATGGCCGCGATCTCGGCCAGCGATTCCTCTTCTTCTTGTACCTTTTGCAGAGCGGCAGGGCCGGTCAGCGCCGTGATCCGCCGCGTGCCCGCGGCAACGCTTTCTTCTCCCACGATCTTGAAAAAACCGGCCTGTCCGGTGTTGGTCAGGTGCGTGCCGCCGCATAGTTCCTTGCTGAAATCGCCCATTGAAACCACGCGCACGACATCGGGGTATTTCTCGCCAAAGAGCATCATGGCCCCGAGCTTGCGCGCCTCGGCAATCGACATCGTCGTCCACTGCACCGGCGCCACCGAGGTGACGCGGGCGTTGACTTCCGCCTCGATCTTTCGCAGATCGTCACGCGACAGAGCGCGGGGGTTGGGGAAGTCGAACCGTAGCCAGTCGCGATCCACCTTCGAGCCTTGCTGCTGCGCGTGGGCGCCCAAGTGCGTGCGCAACGCGTGGTGCAACAGGTGCGTGGCCGAGTGGGCCCGCACGATGCCCGCCCGCCGCTCGGCGTCGACGCGGGCCGTGACCGTGGCCCCCTGGCGCAACACACCCGAACGCAGATGGCCCAAATGCAATACGAACGATCCTTCGCGCTGCGTATCGATTACCTCGAAACGCATCTCGGGCGTGACGATCTCGCCCGTGTCGCCAACCTGACCGCCGCTTTCGCCATAGAACGGGGTCTTGTCGAGCACCACCGCCACCGGCTTGGCGTGCCCCACTTCGTCAACCAAGTCGCACAGTTTGTCCTGGGCGATAATGCCCACGACGCGGGCCGTGGATTCGAGCGCGTCGTAGCCGACGAACTCTGATCCGTGCAGGGCTTTTTTGAGTGCGTCGAGCGGACTAGATTGGAATAGCTCGACCTTTTGTCCGCCGCCCGATTCGATGCCGTGCCGCTGCATGGCCGCGCGGTAGCCGGCCCAATCGAATGTGAAATTGCGCTCGGCGGCCATGGTCTCGAACAGTTCCGGCGGAAAACCGTGAGTCGTATACATATCCGCCGCTTCGTCCCCCGAAACCATCACGCGACCCTCGCGCGACATCTCGCGGAACACGCGGTCGATGCGCTCCAAACCGCCATCGATCGTGGAGAAGAAATTGCTCTCCTCCTTTTCGATGACTTGCCCGACGCGGGTCGTGGTTTCGCGCAGCTCGGGATACGAGTTCCGCATCAACTCGACGACCTTTGGCACCAGCTGATGCAGGAAAGGACCGTGAATGCCGATCTGATGCCCGTCGAGCACGGCCCGCCGCAGCAGGCGCTTGATGACGTATTTTTCCTTGTTCGGTCCCGGGTACACGTTTTCGTGGATGGCGAATGTGCAGGCCCGCACATGATCGGCGATGCGCCGCAAACGTCGTCCAGTTTCACTGGCTGGGTCGTAGCGAACGCCGCAAACCTCGCCGGCCGCTTCGACCAGCGGGCGAAGGATGTCGATATGGTAGTTGGTGTCGACCCCCTGCATCACGGCCGCGGCGCGCTCCAGGCCCATGCCGGTGTCGATGTTCTTGCTGGGCAGCGGCCGCAAGTTGTCGGGCGGATCGCCGACGCGATTGAACTGCGTGAAGACCAAGTTCCAAATTTCGACCGAACCGGTCTTGGTGTGGAAAAAGATCTCACTGCACGGGCCGCATACACCGTCGGGCCCCTGGCTAGGGGCGCCGGCTGGCCAGAAGTTGTCGTCCTCGCCAAAGCGCTCGATTTTGGCGGCGGGAAGCTTGATCTCGTCCGACCAGATCTTGGCCGCTTCGTCATCGTCGACATAGACCGACACGGTCAACTGCGCCGGCGGCAGGGCCAACCATTTGGGGCTGGTGAGAAACTCCCAGGCCCAATGAATCGCCTCGCGCTTGAAGTAGTCGCCGAAACTAAAATTCCCCAGCATCTCGAAGAACGTATGGTGGTACGCCGTGCGGCCGACGTTATCGATATCCCCGGTGCGCAAGCACTTCTGACAGGTTGTGGCGCGGGTGAATTCGAGCTTGCACTTGCCCAGAAAATGATCCTTGAACTGATTCATGCCAGCCGGCGTGAACAGCACCGATGGATCCCAGACCGGCACCAGCACGTCGCTGGGGCGGCGGACGCACCCCTTCGACTCGAAAAACGCCAGATACTTTTCGCGCAGTTCGTCCGTCTTCATGGCAGTCGCGGCCCTATCCAACCGTGGGGAGTATTTATGCCAAATCGCGCGGAAATAAAGTCCTTCAGGGAAGGACCGATTCACGACTCACGGGGTTCACGAAGGTTGCCCTGCAGCATGGACCGCGCGGCTATCCGTAAGGAGCGGTCATCATATCCGGACCCGGTAAAAGCGACCAGCGGAAGAGCCCCAGCGGAAGCCGCACTGCGGCCCCAGGAGAAAGGGCGAGCGGAACTCGTCACCAGCCAAGGAGACACGCTACGGGGCGGCTGTCGCCCGAACTGTAATCGTGTCGAGCTTACCTTGTCCGCCAACGACGCGCAGGGCGAGGTCGTCGTCCTTGGCGGCCACGGCAGCCTCGAATTCATCGGGGGTTTCAACCCGCACGTTGCCGACATGGCTGATCAGCATGCCGCGCCGCAAGCCCGATTCCCAAGCCGGACTCTCGTAAGCCACTTCGCGCACGATCACGCACGGCTCAAGCGGTGCATCGCCGGAGTTCACGCGGGCCTGATATTCGAGTAGTGCCGTGGCATAGTCGACCGTCAGTCCGCGCCAGCTGGGGGCCGGCTTCGTGACGACCACCTTGCCTTGCACCGGGAACTTCGCCAGCGACACCTCGCGCTGAAATACATGGCCGCCACGTTCAAGCGTAATACGGGCGGGGCTACCGGCTGGCAATCGGCCGATGTTCAACATCAAATCGTCGCCATCGCGGATGGGCTGATCGTTGACGCGCGTGATGACGTCGTTGGGCCGAATATCCGCCTGGACGGCGGGACCGGCCGGATAGATCCGGTCCACGCGCACTCCAGCGACGGAACTCTCTTCGTCGCGGCGGAACGTGATGCCCAACAGTCCATGAGTACGTTCCTCACCCTCCTTCAACTTGTTCACCGTCTCGCGAAAGGCATCATCGACGGGGATGGCGTAACCGGCAGCTTGCTCGTAGCCCGCCACCGCAGCCAATGATGTGGTCAACCCGATCATCTCTCCCTGCAGGTTTAGCAGGGCGCCGCCGCTGGTCCCCAGATTCAACTTGGCGTCGGTCTGGATCAACGACCCGAAATGCTGCAACGTGGGACGGCTGGGCGTACCGTTGTCGCCGGCGGCCGGGGCAGTTTTGCGCTGCAGATTGGCCACGATGCCCCAACTGGCGCTGGCCTGACCGTCGCGTGCGATGGCGTATGGATTACCCAGCGCGATCACGATTTGTCCGCGACGCAGCTTGCTGCCGTCGCCGAAGGTGATCGGCACGAATTCTTCGTCGGCCGGCGACTCTTTGAGTTCCAGCACGGTCAGGTCGCTATATGGGGAGGCCGCTTTTACCGTGGCTGCATATGTTTTGCGCGAGGACGTCGTCACATAGAAATGGCTCTTTTCGTCGAGCGCGAGCGCGTGATGATTGGTCAGCACCAGCCCCTTGCCGACCACGACCCCGGTGGCAAACGCGGTGGGGACGAATTCAGGATCGCCGGGGCCTTGTTGACCGCCGGCGCCCGGCCGGCCCAAAAAATTGGGCAGCACGTCACCTTGCGGGACCACTCGGTCGGCGACGCGGGCAATGCTGACGACGGATTTCTCGCCGCGCGCGATCGCCGCCATCAACACGTCTTCGAGCGCGACTGCGGCGGCCAGGCCGGTCGGCTCGTCGGCCCGTGCCGAGATTTGCGAAAGCTGCGCGGCGCAAACCACAAGCATCAAAGCGCAGGAACCGTGTAGCGCCGAGCTCGTAACATGCAAAAGCGCCGCCCCTAAGGATCGAAAGCAAAACCGACGGCCGACCATGCCTCTACCAAACCTTTCGCATTAGTGGCGGCCACTTCGCGTTCACGCAACCATTTGCCATGCACGCACCTGGACTGCTGACCAATGTCGCGGTTTGGTTCCGCTACCGCATTCATCGGCGCTTATTCAGGACTTTCGGCCGCCCCCTCCGATGCCTCGGGGGCAACTGCCGCCACAGCGGCCGTGCCCGCCGACATGATTTTTTGCTTCAACTCTTCCACGAGTGCCGGGTTCTCGATCAGGTAGGCGCGGGTTTTCTCGCGTCCCTGACCCAATTGTAGGTCGCCATAGCGGAACCAGGCACCGGAACGGACGACCAGATGCTGCAACAAAGCCAGGTCCAGCACGTCCCCTTCGTAGCTGATGCCATCGGCATGCATCATATCAAACTCTGCTACGCGAAATGGCGGTGCGACCTTATTTTTCACGACCTTGGCCCGCACCCGCTGGCCCACGACGTCCTCTCCCTCCTTGAGCTGGCCGATCCGCCGTACGTCGATGCGGCAGGAGCTATAAAACTTCAAGGCACGGCCACCCGGCGTGGTTTCGGGGCTGCCGAACATGACGCCGATCTTTTCGCGGATCTGGTTGATAAAGATCACCGAGGTTTTGCTCTTGGCGATGGCGCCCGTCAGCTTGCGCAGCGCCTGGCTCATCAGGCGTGCCTGCAGACCGACGTGCGAATCTCCCATTTCACCGTCGAGTTCTTTTTGCGGCACCAAAGCGGCCACCGAGTCGATCACGATCACGTCCACCGCGTTCGATTTGATCAACATCTCGGTGATTTGCATCGCTTCTTCACCGCTGCTGGGCTGGCTAACCAGTAGCGTTTCCAGCTCTACGCCCAATTTCTTGGCCCAGCTGGGGTCCAAGGCGTGCTCGGCATCGATGAAGGCCGCTATGCCGTCGGCACGCTGGGCCCGGGCCACGACGTGCAGGGCCAACGTGGTCTTGCCGCTCGACTCGGGGCCGAAGATTTCGACGATTCGCCCCTTCGGTACTCCTTGACCTCCCAGGGCCAAGTCCAACGACAGGCTGCCTGTCTGGATCCCTTGGATCTTGGCGCCGTGCTCGCTTCCCAGGGGCATGATGGCCCCCTCGCCGAACTGCTTCTCGATCTGGGCCAGGGCGTTTTTCAGCGGAGGATTGCCGTCGAGCATCACCTTGGAAGGATCGGACTTGCCGGACCCCGCCTTGCCAGAGTCCCCGTCGGTGGTCCGACGTGACCGGTTTGTCGAGCCATCTTTTTTCGCCATGTGATGATTCGTTTTCACCGCGGTAACCATGCGCACAATCCTTGTTCTTGAAACAGCTTACGTCACCAGGGCCGAGCAAAACCAGGAGCCCGCACGTGACGCTTGATCAAATAGTGAACGCATGAATACTATATCGGTGTTCACTACCCCCTTCAAGAGAGATTTACCAGGATTTCCCGGCTTCCTTCAGAAAGCCAAACCGAGGGGACATTATGGGGCCAGAGACCGCAACTTCGCAACGGATTTTGACGGCAAGATGCAAACCTAACTGGCGCGACGTCCACGTCCGATGGCGAACACGCAGGCCGGGGGGACAGGCCGTGACGATCAGTCCCCTTGCAGGCCGGCCGTGGCCAGCGGCTCGTGGGTCGGGCCCGATCGGTCCAGCTCGCTCGATAGCGTCACTACCTCGTCGACGTCGATGACGCCTGCCAGGTAGTCTTTGTGTTCTTCCAACAGTTGTGCGAGCTCGCTCATTCCCTGATCGGCACGGCGCACTCGCCCAATAGTCAGGTGCGGACGAAAGCGGCGCTGCTCGCGAGGAAAGCCTAGGTCCTGTAGAGCTATGGCGATGCGCTCTTCGAGCTCGGCGATTTCCTCCGCTCCCTCGTCAGCACCCAGCCACACGGTGCGCGGGTGGGTCGCATTGGGAAAGGCTCCCGTTCCTGCGATTCGTAAGCTGAATGGCGGCAGCGGCGAAACGGCCCGCTCGACGGCCGCACACACGTCGGGGATTTCACGCAGATCGACATCGCCGAGAAACTTGAGCGTCAGGTGCATCTGCTCGGGCTTTACCCAACGCACGTCGGCCCCCGTGGCGGCCAAGCGGGCGATTAGCCGGCCGGTCCGAATTCGAACTTCGGAGGAAATCTCGACGGCGATGAAGGTCCGCACGCTACGCTGCATCGATCCTGTCTCTCACTCCACTGGCTAGCGAGCGTGTCGCAGACGTTAGAAGCTGAGCATGCGCCGATAGTCCCGCATGCGATGCTCGATATCGACGCGCTCGATCTTTTTCAAGCGCTCCAGGCTAAAATCCTCGACGGCAAAGCTGGCCACCACCGTGCCATAGGCCAGGGCGGTCTTGAGCGTTTCGGGGTCGCTCTTGCGCTGCTCGGCCAGGTAGCCCATCATGCCGCCGGCAAAACTATCGCCGGCGCCGGTCGGGTCGATCACGTCTGGCGTGGGATAGGCGGGCATGACGTAGGTCTCGTTCTCGCCGAAGAATATCGCGCCATGTTCCCCTTTTTTGACCACGACGAACTTCGGGCCCATTTTACGAACCGCCTGCCCCGCGCGGACCAGGTTTTCTTCCTTGGTCAACAACCTGGCCTCGCTGTCGTTGAGGACCAGGCCATCGATTCGCTTGAATAAATCCAGCAGTTCGTCGTGCTGGATGTTGATCCACAGGTCCATGGTGTCTGCCACGACCAATTCGGCCTCGGGCATCTGCTCCAAGACTTTTCTCTGAATCGTGGGAGAGCCATTTCCCAAGAAAACGAAGCGCGAGCGGCGAAACTCCTCGGGAATGATCGGGTCGAATTTGCCCAGCACGTTGAGGTGTACTTCCAGCGTTTCGCGGTCGTTCATGTTCGGCAGATACTTGCCACTCCAACGAAACGTCTTCTCGCCCGATAGCACGTTCAGGCCGCGCGTGTCGACCTTGCGGGCATTCAAAAGCGCGGTGTGCTCGGCAGGCCAGTCCTCGCCCACGTCGCCGACCAGCATGGCGGAGGTGAAATAACTGGCCGAATACGAGAAGAACACAGCCGAGCCGCCCAGCACGTTGTCGCGTTTCGCCGTCGGCGTCTCGACACTGTCGAGCGCCACGGATCCCCAAACCAATAAAGACATATTCCCACGCTATCGAGAAAAATCGGAGGAACCAAAACCCAAGTGGGCGATTATGGATCAAACCCCGGCAGGTGCAAGGCGCCAAGCCAAGCGTGGAGCGAGGAATGCGCAACGCTAAAATTGAAGAACAGGCGGGCCAGGGCCGGTGGCTTCTTCGCGAGGCGCGCGGTTGGACAAGCCCAGAGTCTGGCGATCGGGGCGACAGGCAGTACGGCGCCGCGAATGCCGGCGTCATTGCGGTCACGCCCCGGGTGCCCCGCTGCTAGCGACGATTCTGCTGCGCGGGATTCGGCTTGCTACCGGTCTTGGATCGCGCCGGCGCGGGCGGCCGTACCGTCGATTTGGCCTGAGATTTAGCGGCCGTCTTGTTGGCGGGTCCCTTGCCTGCCGCGGCATTGGTCGCCGGCTTGCCGGCCCCCTTCTTGCCTGGTGTGGTGGCCGCAGCCTTGGGCGTGGCAGTCGTGGCGGTTGAAGTCGGGGGCGTCTTCGCGGCCGCCGCTGCCGCATCGCCGTCCTTGGCCGGCGTCGCGCTAGCGGGAGAATTGGCTTTCGTCCCGGCGGCGCTCACGGCTTCAGCCGGCTTAGCGGCCGGCTTCGAGAGCATGGCCGTCACCGGCTGCTTGGGCACGTACTCTTCGGTGAATCGCGTCACGTAGTGCAGACTGCTGGCTTCGCCCTGAAAGCCGATCACGCGTTTGTCGATATCGGTCTGCTGGCCCACCACGCGTCCGGCCACAATATCGAAGCGCACGGTGCCATCGGTGACATGTTGGATCAGCTGCGCTTCGAGCGCCGGATCGCGAACCGGGGTCAACACGATCGTCTCGATGCGGATCGTGGCGATTCCTTTGGCCACCTCGATCAGAGTGAATTCCTGCCGCGTTTTGACTTGCTTGCTGCTGCCATCTTTCTGCCTCACGTTGGTATCATGCGGCAGTGTCCAAATCTCACCGACGGCAACTTCTTTTTCCGGCAGCGGGATAGCCATCTCGCCCGACTGCGCGTTTGGCTGTGCACGTTCCTCGTGCCGCTTGACGACATGGCCGCGCCGATCGATCGTGATCACGCTGAGAGGAATCGCCACGCTCTTGGCCACCTCTTCGAACTCCGGCGGCACGACGGCATCCGTCAGACTGTTGAAGCGCACGTCCTGCCGGCCGCTAACCGATTGGCGCATGTCGACACTTTCGACCGAATGCACGAATGTGGCGTTGCCCGCCTCGGCGTCGACCTCGTTTACCTGCCACAGCTTGACCGATTCGCTGCGTGTCTCGGCCGTTTGCGTGGTGCCGGAGACGGTCGTGCGCACGAGCGCCTGGTGCACCACCTTCCAGCGCAGCACCTCGCCCGGCTCGAACTTATAACGCAGCAGATACTTGGCCGTTTCCGGTGCGGCATCCGCAGCCGGGGCAGCATCGCCGGCCGCGGCCGGGCTCGCCGTATTGCCATCGCTAGAAGTGCCGGTCTGGGCCTCGTCCTCGGCGGCCGCGACGCGGGCCGCCATCAGTACCGCCAACAGCGCCACACAATAAACGGGGCGAAGGCTCATCCTGCTCGCGTCCTTTCGAGTCGGAGTGTCGCATGCTTGAATCGTCGCGGCCGCTCTGCGGGAAGCGGCACGCACACCGGTCATTCACTCGGCCGTCGCGTGGCGAGCACCGATCGAGCGCACTCGTGGCGAACAGGAAAATCTCCCCGTTCGCACGCGCGCACTGCGGACGACCGATCCTATCGGTCACCCAGATGCAGTTGCCCGCCCCAACCGAGTTTCTCGCGAAGGGTGCGATAATACCCGTGTCCGGGAATTTCGACCAGCTTGAAACGGGGCTCTGCGCGCTGCACGCGGACCGAGTCGCCGGCGACCAGGTTATGCACCACGCGCCCGTCGACCACCACGGCCGTGCCGTCGTGCGGTCGCGTGACAACCACCTCGTAGCGACGGTCGGCACTGTCCACGACCGGACGGTTGGTCAGCGTGTGCGGACTGATTGCTAGCACCAAGAATGCTTGCATATCCTTCCGCAAGATTGGGCCGCCGGCCGACAAACTGTGCGCCGTCGAGCCGACCGGCGTACTAACGATCAGGCCGTCGCAGCTATAGGTCGTGACCAATTCCGCATCGACGTACAGATGAATGTCGAGCACGGCGAACGGAGAGCCGGCGAGAACGGCAACCTCGTTGAGCCCGAGGTGCCGGCAAATGACTTTCCCTTCGTGCTCGATCGTACATTCGAACATCAAGTGTTCAATGACGTGGTAGTCGCCCCGACAGACCTGCGGCAGCGCCTCGAGAAATTTCTCGGTGGACAGGTCGGCCAGGAAACCCAGCCTGCCCAGGTTTACCGCCAAGACCGGTAACTGCCGGTATGCCATCTGATGTGCGGCCCGCAGGATCGATCCATCGCCGCCAAAGACGATGGCCAGGTCGGCGTCGACATCGGCGAGCGATTCGGCAAAGGCCAGGTCCCAACGGACGATGTCGGCATGGGCCGCAATGACGGATCGCAGCGCTTCGGCCGGCTCGCGAATGCTCGGGCGATCCCCCGAGCCGAGCACCACCACGCGAAGGCGTTCTCGTTGAGCGGGCGCGGCGGCGGCATCGGTCCGAGTCATATGCAATTTGATTGTAAGCGCGGATCGGGGTGCGTGTTCGCACCATTTTTCGCATGTCTGGCTGCCTGCACTATCGTACGGCAATCAAACGACTTGCGGCAACCCTCTCGGGGGCAGTGCGGCAGACGCCGGTTTTCGTGGGCGTCGCGCGGCCGAAATTCCGCAGCGAGAAGTTGCTGGGCGTTGAGCCAGAAACAAGTCGATCTCGGTCGAGGTTTAGCCGCTGCACGAGTGCGAGTAATCATCCTGACCCTCGCGGAGACAAGCGCGAGCATTAATCGACGGGCGAACGCCCATCCTCTCGATTAATACTCATTCCTTGGCAAAGCCTGGCTTTGAGGACCCAGCACACGAGAACAATCGGAACGCTTCTTAGCACGACGACTCCCCAGACAAGGCTCGCCGCAGTCCATTTCCGCTCGTCCAATAGAGCGTCTGACGAAGATTTGCCAGAGAGATAGTTCCAGCCCAAGAGGAGAATGGTCGGCAGGAAAAGCCCCCACCCGTATCGCAAATCGCACCGCATTTTAGCAAGCTCGCGTGATAGCGCTGCCACGAATATGAATGGAAAGGCCAGCATGCCAAAGAAGATAAGTTCCGTCATGTCCCCATGATATCAGGCGGGAAGGGCGGCCTGAAACGAAACGTCATTCGATGCCTGGCCGACGGTGTTCCGATTCGAGCTACCACCCGGATCACCGGTGTTGCCTTCAACGCGATTCAGAAACGGAGGCGGGAGCTAGGCCATGCCAGTCTTGAGTACCAGGGCAGCATGCCCACGTCTCACCGCGTAATCTGCGCGTTCGGCAGAGAGTCTTGAAGGTGTTTTAGGCCGGCATCCGTGATGCCTGGCGTGTTACGCAGGAAAAGCTGCGTCAGATTCTTTAGCGTTTCGAGATCCTTCAAGCCCGCGTCGGTGATTTGGGTGCCGCCGAGGTAAAGAGTGGTCAGATTCTTTAGACCCATGATTTGCTTCACGCCAGCATCCGTGATCTGGTTGTCAAATAATCGCAGTGACGTGAGATTCACGAGGCCACTGATTTCTTTCAATCCAGCGTCCGTGATTTCGGTTCTGCCGAGAGCAAGCGATTTCAGGCTCTTCAGTCCGCTGAGTCCTTTCAAGCCCTCATCGGTGATTGGTGTATCGCTGAGCAAGAGCGCCGTCAGGTTTTCGAGGCCCTGCAGGTCCTTGATGCCCGCGCCCGTGATTTGGGTGAATTGCAGATAGAGCGTCGTCAGGTTTGTGAGGCTCGCTAGTCCCTTCAAACCTGCGTCGGTGATTTTGGTGTTTTGTAGATCGAGCGACTTTAGATTTGTGAAACCGCCCAGTTCCTTTAACCCCGTGTCGGTTATGTCGGTGCCACCGAGACCGAGCGACGTAACGCTACTGAGACCGCTCAGCGCCTTCAATCCGGTATCCGTAATCCGGGTATCCGAGAGACCGAGCGTCTGCAGGCGTGTGAGGTTGCCAAGTTCCTGTAAGCCGGCATCTTTGATCGGGGTATTGCCGGCGAGGAGTGCCCTGAGGTTTGTCAGGCGGCCTACTTGCTTCAACCCCGCGTCGGTGGCTGCGGAGTTGTCGAGATAGAGGACGTTCAGATCTTTCAGGCCTTCCAAGAAGGCGGCATCTGTAACCTGCGTGCCACGCAGGTCGAGGACTCTCAGGCGTTTGAGGCCGCTCAAAGCCTTCAATCCCGTGTCTGTAATCTGGGTATAGCTGAGGCCGACGGTTGTCAGGTTCTCAAGTTCGCTCAGCCCCTTCAGACCATCATCGGTCAGGGGAGTGTTGTTGAGAGTAAGCGATGTCAAATTCTTGAAGCCGGCAAGCGAGCCGACACTTTCGACCTCGGTATGCTGAAGGTCGAGGTTCGTCAGATCTACCAGTTCGCGGATTTCTTTCAGCCCCTCGTCGGTGATCGCGGTTTCGGCGAGGTACAGCGACTTCAAATGTTTGAGGCGACCTATTTCCTTCAGTCCCAAATCCGTAATGGGTGCATTACCAAGCCCCAGCGAGATCAGGCCCGCGAGCTCACCGATTTCCTTTAGCCCTTCGTCCGTGATCGAGGTCTCGCCCAGGGTGAGCGTCGTCAAAGCTTTCAGTTCCCGGAGTTTCCCCAAACCGGAATCCGTGATCGCAGTCCCATAGAGATGGAGCGTCGTCAGTCGCGGGAACGACTTGAGTAAGAACAAGAACCTGTCGCTCAGTCTGGCACTGGCGCGAAAGTCGATGCGAATCACGGGACCGTTCGATAGCTTGTCGTCCCTCTGGACTTTGGCGCCCAGCAATTCGAGTTTCCCGATGGCCTGCGATTCGTCCAGCAAGTCTTCGGCAGCGATGACAACGATCGGCATGCAGAGCACGACAATGAGGACAGCGTATTGCAATCGCATCGCCCCGCCTCTCATCGAATTGTCCCTACACGCGACCGCGCGACCCTCAGTCGACAAGCGCGCCGGCGCTGCTGCTCATTTCGCGAACTTGGCAAACGGGTCGACGTTTGCGTCGCGATGCCATTGGTACTCGGTCCCATCGGCAATTTGCTCGGCCACCGCGGCTCCATAAAGCCGGGCAATGACGGCCAACGACATATCCATACCAGCCGACACGCCCGACGATGTCACCCGATCGCGGTCCTCGACCCAGCGGGCCTCTTTGACCCACTCGACGTGCGGACCGTTGCCGACGGCCATCTGAAACCATTTCTTGTTCGACGTTGCGCGATGCCCATCCAGCAGGCCGGCCTTGGCCAATAACGCCGAGCCCGAGCAAACGCTCATCACGATCTCGGCCTGCGGCGCACGCGTCCGCAACCACTCGAGCAATGTGTCATTCTTGAGTTCGGTGAGCGTGCCGAAGCCGCCGGGGACCATGATCAGATCGAGTTGCGGGCAATCAGCAAAGGCGAAGTCGGCGACGACTTGCGGTCCTTGGGCGCTGGCCACGGAGCCGGCCGTCTCGGCCACCATGACCACCTTCAGGCGCTTGCCAAGATTGCCGAACATCTCGACCGGTCCGTAAACGTCCAGCAGCTCAAAGCGAGGATAAAGTACGACGCCTAGCGTGCGCGTCTCTTTGGCCTGGGCGGCGGGGGCAGTGGACGCAACAGCGAGTTCCTCCCCGGGCGCCGCCAGCGCCAGAGTCGGCATCAACAACCAAGTGACCACCAGCGAACCTGCCAGCCGACACGAAAATTGAATTGCTCGTGCTAGCGTGTTCATCGCGAAATACTCCCCCCGCAGTCAGTAATGCGAATGCCCGGCTGGCCAGATGCCACCGCCAGCATACTAGCTGAAGGAAATGTGCCGAGCGAATCCTGTTATGCGGCGGGCCGCGGCGACGCGGATATTTCAGTTTGCAATCCCTTCCCAGCCCCGCGAAGCGGTCTTCGCTGTCTTACGGGGCCAGCGGCCCGCTGCACGAAACGCCCGCATTCCCCAGGGTCTGCAAGCAGCCAGGTTCCGGCGACCGGTAACGTTTCTTCAAGCGGTCCTGCGGACAGGACGAAGTAATCGTAGACGTCTACGATTACCGCGCGACGGCGGCTGGCGCTGCGCACTGGGACCTGCTCGTCGTGGCGCCCGGCGCCGCGCTGGCGGTCCTTACATCCCCTCTAGTGCCTACTCCTCTCGATGAACGCATCCTTCAACAACGCCACACTTGCGCCTGTGGACCGACGCTGGTCGATCACACACGCGATTACCTCCTGGGTCGCCGACCTGGGCGATATGGTGATCACGTGGATCTCGGCGTTGGGTGACATCATGCTCTTTGGCACGCGGACCATGCTGTGGCTGGTTTCGCGCGTGCCACAGCGCGAAACGCTGCTGCCGAATTTTTATCAAATTGGCGTGCTGAGCCTGCCTGTGGTGGCATTGACCGGCACCTTCATCGGCATGGTGCTGGCCGTACAAAGCTACTCGCAATTTCGCGTCGTGAATCTCGAGACGCGACTCGGTGCGATCATCAATATGTCGTTGGTCCGCGAGTTGGGTCCGGTGCTGGCCGCCACGATGCTGGCCGGCCGTGTCGGTAGCGCTATGGCCGCCGAGTTGGGCACAATGCGCGTCACCGAGCAGATCGACGCCTTGTCGAGCATGGGCGCGAACCCGATTCAGTATCTGGTGGTGCCAAGATTCCTCGGTTGCCTGGTGTTGATTCCCACGCTGACCGTCATGGCCGATTTCATGGGCGTGGTCGGAGGTTGGTTTTACAGCACGCAAATGCTGGGCATCGACAACCATCACTATTGGGAGAACTCGCAGAAATTCGTCGGCGCGTTCGACCTGTTCGGCGGCGTTTTCAAGAGCCTGTTCTTCGGAGCCGCGATTGCCTTGATCAGTTGCCATCGCGGCTTCCATTGCGACCCCGGTGCCGAAGGGGTTGGTCGCGCCGCATACAGCGCATTCGTCAACTCGTTTGTCGTCATTTTGATACTCGACTTCGGCTTGGGGGTCATGCTCGACCGGCTGTATTACATGCTCTGGCCACACGGAGTTTCCTTCCTATGAGCGAGCGGCGCCGCCGGCAGGAGCCCGCCGCATGACACTCGCAACTCGACAAATCGCCAGCACATCACCTTGGCCCAAATGGGTCGCAACTCGTGACCAACGGATACTAGTGAGCGCTAAACCCATCACCGCCGAGCAGAAAACCCGCAAACTGGTCGAGATCCACGACCTGTCCGTGCAGTTCGGACGGCAACGGGTGCTGCGCAATATCACGCTCGACGTTCCGCGGGGCCAGACCCTGGGATTGATCGGCGAAAGCGGCTGCGGCAAGACCGTACTGTTGAAGACCATCATTGGGCTGGTACATCCGACGCGCGGGCAGGTGCTGTTCGACGGTGTCGATTTGTCGCATATGAGCGACAAAGAACTGACCCGCCAGCGCATTCGCTTCGGTTTCTTGTTCCAGCAAGCGGCCTTGTTCGACAGCATGAACGTCGAACAAAACGTGGCCTTTCCCTTGCGGCAGCACAGCGGCAAGTCGCACGAAGAGATTCGCGACATTGTGCTCAAGCGGCTGGCCGAGGTCGGGCTGCCGGAAACGGCGCTCGTCAAAAAACCGGCCGAACTCTCGGGCGGCATGCGCAAGCGCGTCGGCCTGGCCCGCGCTCTGGCGCTCGACCCGGAAATCATGCTCTACGACGAGCCGACGACCGGACTCGACCCGATCATGAGCGACGTGATCAACGAGCTGATTATCCGCACGCGCGAGCGCTACACGGTCACTAGCATCGTCGTCACGCACGACATGCACACGGCCCGCAAGGTGGCCGACCGCGTGGTGATGCTGTATCCGCTGTCACGTCTGGAAGCGGACGCCCCGCAAGTGATTTACGACGGCAAGCCACAGGATCTCGACGATTGCGACGACAACCGCGTGTCGCAGTTCGTCAAGGGCGAGGCGGGCGAGCGGCTTATGGAAATGCGCGAACTAGCAGCCCGCAAGGACAACTGACATAGCGATGGACGAACGCGTCGTTCAATTTCGGGTGGGCGTGATGGTGCTGGCGAGCTTTATTATCGCCGGCATTCTGGTGGTATTGTTTGGCTCGCTCCCTAACGTCACCACGCCGACGAAAACGGTCTATATTATCTTCCACCAGGCGCTGGGAGTCTCGCGCGAGACGCCGATTCGCAAATCCGGCGTCCTTATCGGCCGCGTCACCGAGGTCGAGCTGAACGAGAACGGCGTGCTGGTCACGGCCGATATCACGGCCAAGGACAAGGTGTACACGAACGACATCTGCCAAGTCAGCAACTCGCTACTGGGGGGCGACGCGGTGATCCAGATCGTGGGATCGAACGAAAAACTTCCCCGCGACCCGATCGAAGACGGCAGCCGGCTGGTCGGCATCGCCACCCCTGACCCCTTGCAAGCCTTCGGCAATCTGGAAGGCACTTTGGCCGAAGCCGTGAAGAGCGTGGCCACGACCAGCGACGAGATCGGCCGTCTGGCGCGGCGCGTTTCCGACTTGCTGGAAAACAATGACGAGCAGATCGCACGCGTGGCCAGCAAAGCCGAGGAGACGATCGATAGCATTCGAGCCGTCACCGAAAATGCCAACTCCGTCATTGGCGACGTCAATACGCAGGAAAAGTTGAAGCAGGCGCTGAACGACCTGCCCGATGTGATTCACGACACGCGCGAAGCGGTCAACGGCTTCAAAACCACGCTACAAGCGGCCGACCGCAATCTGCAAAACATGGAAGGTCTGACCCGCCCGCTTGGACAGCGTGGGCCGCAACTCGTGGAGTCGATCGACCGCACGGCGCAGAAGCTCGATCGTGTGCTTTCAGAAATGCAAATCTTTACCGAACACTTGAACGATCCCAATGGCTCGTTGGGGCAGTTGATGAGCGATCCGCAACTCTACCGGCGCGTCAGCTCGGCAGTGGCCAATGTCGAGACCCTCACTCGGCAGTTGCAACCCGTGGTGCGTGACGCCCGCGAATTCTCCAACAAGATCGCGCGCCACCCCGAGTTGCTAGGCGTGAGCGGTGCGTTGCGCGGCAGCACGGGGGCCAAGCAGGGGTTGTTCGGCGCGCAAGGCGAAACGGGCCAGGACATGGTCTGCCCCCCTTCGGCATCCGCGCCCATCTGGACGCCGATGACCCGTTAGGGGGACAACTGCTGCGGCGGCGGAATCGCGCCCGGCGGGGGCATGGCGCCTGGTGGCGGCCCGTAGGCCGGCGGCGGGACGTTAACTCCCGGGCCGCTCGGCGGCGGCATCGTATAAATCGGCTGACCCGTCGAGGGGGCTGGTACGCGCGTGCCTGGTGGCCCGATCGGCGGCATGGCGCCCGGCGGCGCCACCGTAGCGGGCGGCACACCCGGCGGTCCTATCGGCGGCCCGCCATACGTCCCCGGTGGAGGCTGTTGCGGCGGCGGCACCGGCGCCACGTAGCGTTGCGCTTGCGTCGACGTGCGCAACTCTTCGCCGCGCGCAGTCAACTCGGGAATCGAGGGAATTTGCTGGGGCACCAATTGGAAGTTCAGCGTTTGCTCGTCGCGAATATTGTACGGGACCAAGTTTTCGCTGATGAAGTCGATGCCGAACCATTGATACCAGGGGGCACGCACCTTCTGGTCAACCGTAAGCGTTTCATAACCGTCGGCCACCAGGCGGAACTGCCGCTTGCCATAGTAGACAAAATCGGTCGCCACCGGCGTCACGCCGATCGGATAGTTATCGACGTAGACGTATGCTCCCGGGGGATTCGAGCGGATCGTCATCCGCCGCTGCACGCATCCAACGAGGCAAAACAACGCCATCACCACGGCACACGATGCGCCGCTGCTTCGGTATCCGCGCCAGTTTGGTTTCCTGAAGGCCAAAGGAGGACCCGTCGTATGTGTATACGCCCGCTTTTAGGCGGCGCGCAAAACTACGAATCTCGTAACGTTGATTCTGTCTCGATAGAACGCGGCGAACGCCCGAAATGGCTTGTCGATGTCAGGCGCGGCTCGGCAGCCACGAACCAACAATGCCTCGACAAAACCGTGAAATGAGGGGCGGAGTATAGCGGCAGTCCGGTCCCCCTTCCAGGTCGATGCGTGTTGTCGGTATTCCGGCGACCCCCATCCGGGCAACGTGCTATCGTTACAACAGGCGCAAGGCTGCCCGCCTCGCTAGCATGCTGGCTATTGCCAGGGTGCTCGGGGGGCTAAGATACATACAGTGGGCTGGATGGCGAGCGATGCTCGCAGCAGTGACAGCAGCGCCGCCACGACCGGACCTTTGATGTCTGCCCCCACGCACAATCTACGAGACGCCATCGAATACGCCGCAGCTAGCGACGTCGGATTGCGTCGCGCGAACAATCAAGATTCGTTCGTGGCCGTCGTCTCTCCCGACGAGCACGAATGGTTGCGTCGCGGGCATTTGTTCATGGTGGCCGATGGCATGGGTGCCCACGCGGCTGGCGAACTGGCCAGCAAGATGGCCACCGATTTCGTCTCGCTGACGTATTACAAGGCACCCGACGAGTCGCCCGTCGATGCCCTCCGCTTTGCCTTTCAAGATGCCAACGAGCGGGTCTTCTCGCGCGGACAGAGCAATCCAGATTTCCGCGGCATGGGCACCACCAGCAGCGCGCTGTTGATCCTGCCCGAAGGAGCGCTCGTGGCGCACGTGGGGGACAGTCGCGTCTATCGCTTCCGAGCGAACCGGCTGGATCAACTTACCTTCGACCACAGCCTGGTGTGGGAGATGCAAGCCAGCGGACAGATGCGCGACGCCGACATTCAGCTGAACGTGCCGAAGAACATCATCACCCGCTCGCTCGGTCCGTATGCCGAGGTACAGGTCGACCTGGAAGGCCCGTTCCCGATCCAAGTAGGCGACTCGTTTCTGCTGTGCAGTGACGGGCTATCAGGCCAGGTCGACGACGAAGAGATCGGCTGCATCCTGGGGAACTTGCCCCCCAGCGAAGCCATTCAGGCATTGATAGACCTGGCCAACCTGCGCGGCGGCCCTGACAACGTTACCGTAATCGGCGTGCGCATCGCTGGCCCGTTGACTGTCGGCGATGCCGCGGCAGTTGCAGCGCCAGTGCGCAGCCGCAGCGCGGTCGGGCAGAAGACCGTGCATCCGTTTTCCTGGATCACGCTGGGGGTGTTGGTATTAACTGCGCTGGCGATGGCGTTTGTCGGGAATCTGTTGTTGGCTGCCACGGTGGGGGCAGCGGCGATCATCGCCGGGATATTTATCGCTGTGCAGCATTTCTCGATCAGCGCCACGGCACGGCTCGACGGCAAGCAGTTGGGAAAGGGACCCTATCGCACGACCAACTGCGCCGCCAGCGCCAGCATTGTCGAGCGCCTGGCTAAGGTCGTGAAGCAACTGCACGATGCGGCCGCGGAAGAAGACTGGCAGATCGATTGGGATCGCTTCAAGGGGTACGAAGCCAAGGCCATGGCCGCCAACCAACGACAGAATTACAGCGAAACCGTGCGGCAGCACTGTCACGCCATCACTTTCATGATGGATCAGCTCCGGCATCAATCGCGGCACCAGCACGACACCGGCGATTATCCCACCAACGGCTGAACCACACGGACCGTCGCTTATGAAGGTCGGTCGCTCGTTACGATCGGCACCGCGCCTCGCTCAGTGCGCAGGAATCAGTTCCAGGCACACCAGCCGGTCGTGACCGCGCACATACAACAACCCGTGCGAAAGAATCGGCGCCGCCCAAGCCGGATAGGTCAGCAGCTTGCGCGGGCCCACGCCCGGCGCATCGACCGCGTTGGGCGGGGCTTCGAGCGCGGCCATCGACACCGGCTCGAACTTTTCGGGCGTGGCCTTGATCAGCAACAAATCGCCCCCTTCAGTCAGCACCACGAAATGACCGTCCACGTACAGCAAGCTCGACCGACTCAGGCCGGGCTGACTCCACATGATTTTGCCTGTCTCCAGTTCCACGCACCGTAGCTGGGCTTCGGCCGAATGCCGGCCGCTCGAGGCATAGACGTATCCCTCGTGGTAGACAGGCGTGTTCCAGTGGGTTTGCAAATGCTTGTCGCGGCGACGATCCTTGTCGCTCCACAGCACTTCGTACTTGCCCGGCTCGACGCGCAACAAGGCGCTTCCTGGCCCGTACGTTTCCGAAATCAATACGCGATCACCGACAACCACGGGATTGCTGGCGTTGACGCTTTCTAGGACCGGCGCCCGCCAAGGAAAGTGGAAGTCGATGTGCCCATTGGTCGGATTGAAGGCCAGTAGCCCGCCGCGGGCAAACACAAAGCACCACGGTCGATCGTTGATTGTCGCCAATACCGGACCGGCATAGCTGGCCAGCTCGTCGCTGATCTGATACTTGACGGCGCCCGTGCGCTTGTCGAAGGCCACCACGCCGCTATCTTTACCACGCACGCGATCCAACTGGCCCGGCGCAACGTCGCGACTCTCCTCGCTGCTGCCGCCGACCTGACAGATTAACAGCTCGGCAAAGACAACGGGCGTGCTCCCGACACCGAAGAAGTTCTGCACGACACCGAACTTTTCCTTGGTATCGACCTTCCACAATAACTTCCCGTCGACTGCGGTGAGGCAGTGCAACATGCCTTCAGCGCCGAAAATATACACGCGATCGTCGTCCACAAGGGGCGAGCAACGTGGACCGTTGTCGTATCCGTACATATCTTCATAGTCTGTCGCATACTCGAACTTCCACAGGGGCGCGCCCGTCTCGCTCTGTAGACACTCGAGACGCGCCTGCAGGCCGAAGCGGGCGAATTGAAAAAGCCGCCCGCGACTGATCGTCGGCATGCCGTAACCGGCGCCGACGCGTTGTTGCCAAACAATCCGCGGACCCTCGCGCGGCCAGCTCGCGATGATCCCCGTCTCGCGCGATTTGCTATCGCCGGTGGGACCCAGGAATGCCGGCCAGTCCTCTCCCTGCTTGCGCGTGCCCAGGTCCGGCACGACCGCGGTACTGGTTTTCTCCGCTGAGCGTTTTTTGGTTGCTTGCTGTTTTACAGGTTCCGCGGCCTCGGCGCGCGGCGGCCCGCCTATCAAAACTAGCGACAACAACAGCAGGCCCGTGCGAACCGAGTACATAAGCGACTCCCTGTACAGCGCAGGACTATACTATATTCATCCGGCATGTCGACGTGGCACCGCTGGCCATCTGTAACTGACCCTCGGACGCTTCCCCCTGCCTGTTCGCTCGAACCATCATGTTAGTCGTGAACTCACGTATTCGAATCCCGCCTGAGGAACTCGAATTCTCGTACGCGCGCAGCTCGGGCCCAGGTGGCCAGAACGTAAACAAGGTCAGCTCGAAGGCCCAGCTGCGGTGGGCCGTGACGCGCAGCCCGAGCCTGCCTGCCGACGTGCGCGAGCGGTTCGTCACGCGCTACGCCAGCCGGCTGACGGGTGACGGAGACCTGTTGATCACTAGCCAGCGCTCGCGCGAGCAGTCGCGCAACGCGGCCGACTGCCTGGAAAAGCTGCGGGCGATGGTGCTCGAGGTCGCCACGCCCCCGACACGGCGCAAGCGGACGCGTCCGACCCGCGCCTCGCGCGAGCGCCGTCTAGAGACCAAGCGCGAGGATTCCAGCAAGAAGCAAGGACGGCGCCGCCCCGTGCGAGACGATTGAATGCGGCCGCCGAACGACGGCCATGCGTCAGGGAAGATCTGTGCTCAGTGCGCCGTCGGGCCGAGCTCAGTGCGTTGTCGGGCCGGCACTGTCGCGGCGCAGCTTCTCGCGGGCGCGGCTAAGCGTCGGGCCGACGCTGTTCTCGGGCATGCCCATGGCCGTGCTGATCTCGCGGTAGCTCTTACCTTCGATGTGATACAGCCGTACGACCTGCGCCTCGTTCCCTTCGAGGTCTTCCAGCAAGCGCTCGACCTCGTCGCGATCGACGACACGATCTTCGTGGTCGCGATCATCGGCCGGAAATCCCGCAGGTGGCGCGACGGCCAGCATGGCCGCCGACTTGCTGGCCAGTAAATGCTTGACGACAATCCGCCGCGCGATGACGGTCAGATAAGTAGCCAGACTACTCTGACCGCGAAAGCGGCGCAGCACGGCGAAGTCGTCGCGGATCAGGGTCATGCACACTTCGGCGCACAGATCTTCGCGATCTTCGGGCGAGAGCCGGATGGAACGCGCTTGCGATGAATGATTGATGACGTGGATCACCAACCCCATAAAGCGATCGACGAAGTCTTCCCACGCGCGCGGCTTGCGGTTGAGACAACGGTCGAGCAGTTTGCGGTCGATTTCAGAGAGTGCCACGAAGACAAGCCCTCGTTTGACCCGCGCGCGCGGGCAGAGCAATCCCTGCCTGAAACAAAAGTGAGGGCCAGCCAGCTCACCAAAAAGCCATGGCCTCCATCCACACATTCGATTCTAAGACCGATCAAAAATCGAGGCAAGCCGACACTTCGAGATAGTAAGCAGGGCCGGTCGGGGCGCAATTGACGAGCCTGGGAGGTGAACCTATGATTCCCACAGTTGTGCGGTTTCGCCGCTTTCAACCTCTTCTCCGGCAAGCACTTGACGTTTCCCGTTGGGGCGTGTTGAATGATCGGCGACCGTGAGCAATCGTGCCCCGGCGAGCGGGAATTTGACTCTTAACGCCCATGTGTGGTGTGCCCGCAGTTTGACCTGTTTGACTCACGGTTGAAGGTGAGCCGAAAGGAGAAGCGTTTCCCATGACTCACGTTGTTGCCGAGCCATGTTTTGGCTGCAAGTACACGGATTGCGTCGTAGTTTGCCCTGTAGAGTGCTTCTACGAAGGCGAACAGATGTTGTATATCCACCCGGATGAATGTATCGACTGCGAGGCCTGCGTTCCCGAGTGTCCTGTGGAAGCGATCTTCCATGAAGACAATTTGCCGGAAGAGTGGAAGGACTTCACCGCGCTGAATGCCGAAATGGCAACGCAGTGCCCGGTGATCACCGAAAAGAAAGACCCGTTGCCCGGCGCAGAGTAACGCGCTCGCATCGGCCTCGATCTGGCCAGTGTTGTGTTTGCCGCTGCGAATTTGTCACTGCATTGCACCCTGCGCCCGCCGGTGCCCGCCAAGCGCCTCCGGTGGGTTTTCTTTTGCGCATTCCAAGCGGCAGGCACTCCCTGCGAATTACAAATTGTACATGTGACTTTGCCCACGGCCTGGTATCTGCCCCTAACGGTGTGCCATGCTGACCACGCTACTCGTCGATTTGCCCCTTTGGCTTACCTTCTGTGCGGCGCTCCTTTTCTGTTGGGGGCTGACGCTTTTCGGCATGCCGGGCAATTGGCTCATAGTGGCGCTATCGGCGGCGGTGGCCTGGCTTGCGCCGGACGACTCGCGCTTTGCGATGGGCTGGGCCAATCTGGCCGTGCTATTGGCGTTGGCCCTCGCCGGCGAAGTGGTCGAGTTCGCTGCCGGCTCGGCCGCGGCAACGCGGGCCGGCGGTTCGCGACGCGGCGCCCTGGGAGCTCTGGCCGGCGCCTTTGTCGGCGCGATTGCCGGCGCTGTCGTGGGGTTGCCCGTGCCGGTGATTGGTTCGGCAATGGCCGCCGTGCTGGGGGGCGCGACCGGCGCCACGGTCGGCGCCATGTTGGGGGAATTGCACCTTGGCCGCAGCCTGGACGCCAGTTGGCGCGTCGGCCATGCCGCCTTCTGGGGCCGCTTGCTGGGCACACTCAGCAAGGCGACGCTGGGCATCGTAATGGTTGTCGTAGCGGCGATCGCGGCCAGCAGCTGAACGCGCATTTGAACTTAGTGCTAGCCGCTGCCAGAACTGTCCACGGCGTTTAACTCTCCTGTCGCCGACGATCCGACCTGCCTAGCGAAGCGATACGACGCGCGAGCGCCCGTCCTCGATGTCGATCTTGTCTTCGCGCGCCAGCCAGCCGAGGGCCTGCATCACGATGTCGCGCGGCGCGTCAATTTCCTTGACCAGACGCGAAACGCTCATCGGTCCTTGTTCGGCTATAGCTCTCCAAATCGCACCGGCCGTTTCGCCAATCTGACCGACGCAACAAACTTCCGCAGCGCTTGCCATCGCAACAGCTCCTCGTGGTTTGAACTGCTTCCTTGTAATGCCATGCCAAGAGGGCACGGCGGCAACGGGCGCTCTGCCAAATCCGGGCCGTCCCAATGCCAGGAAATTATAGCGGCCAGATAAGAAAAGGCTCAACCAAGCCGATGATGACGATTGCGCCCGGCGATGCCGAAAGTGCGGCCATTCGCGCCAATCTTGACCCGCAGAAGCGCCAGGAAACGAGCGCAAAAAAAAGGGGCCCGGTTGGCCTGCGGGATGGCCAACCGGGCCCGATAGCCGTGAAAAAATGGCTCGTACCCGTCTCGGGTCTTACGTCGCGGCGGTGGGCCGCGACGGGCGTCTAAGATTCACGGTCCTACAATGCGGTGTCCTGTTGGATTGTCGGCCCTGAGGCTGCGGGAAGCCCCAGGGCTGACTGGGTCACAGGACGTTGGGCCTTAATAGCAGGTGCCGTGCCAAAGCGGCGGCGAGTTTTTGCGCACGCGGGCAAAGCCGCACATAAACCGCATTATGGCAATGTCTTGCTTGCTAGCATCGTCGCCAGAGCGCCATCCGCCAGCCCGGGGCGGCTTGTAACTCTTACAAACAATCCTCGCGCGGCTTTGAGGCGCAATCCACCGCGATCGCCACCGTCTGGCTGAATCAGGCTAGCTAAGCAAGCTCATCGTAATGGCTCGAAAGACGGCTTCGATCTCTGCGAATTCTCTGTCATCCGCCTGGCACAAGACCACATAGGCGGCCTCTGGCGTTAGGTAGCTGCGGACCTGGGCCGTGTTGGTCAGGTCCAAGCAATAGAAGTTCATATCGTGGCCGACCAGATCGTGGCCGGCGACGTTCTCGTGGACTTCTTCCGCGTCAAGCTCGTCATACTGTTGGCGCATCGCTTTCAGCGCGGTGGTCGCCAGCTTGGTCGGTGTTGCATCGGCCGGATGAATCATCACGGACCAAAAGGCACCCCCCGGAGAATAGACCGTCACCACTTGATTGCCGGCCAATGCCTCGCTTTCATCGAGCGTCCAGTTCTCGGGGTAAAGAAAGCGAATGCCTAATTTGTCGAATACTGCTGCCATGATCCTTGATTGATTGCTTGCTTGCTTGCTTGTGTGTCTCGCCGCCGCGGTCGAATGGGGTGCAGCGCGCGTCAATGCTAGCGTAATCCTCGGGGCGCGCTCCGCTGAAGCGGCCGCAATCACCAGGGCATACCTCTGTATCTTGGGGACAGGATTGTCGCCCGCTGGGCAATCTGCTACTATCCCGCCCCCTTATGTCCCTTCTCTGCTCTGGCTTGCGGCCGATTATACGCATTCTCAGGGAACCGGGCTCGCTATGGATTCCGGATTGATGGCGGCACGCGATCCTGGTCCGACGACGCCGCGCGGCGTCGCCCGGTCGGTGTCCCTGCGCGCACTGCGATCCTGGCTGCTGCCGATCGCCGGCGCAATCTGCGCGCTGGTCGCGGCCGGTTGCCGCATTCCGGGTTACGGCGGGTTCCAGTCGCATGCCGTGCTCAATTCGCGGCAGCTCACTCAGCAGGGCGTAACCGCCGCAGATCGGCGGGATTGGTCCGCATCGGAAAAGTTGTTCGCTCAAGCCGTTAATGCCTGTCCCGTAGATGTCGACGCCCGGCGCCACTATTCCGAGGCACTGTGGCGCCGCGGGGCACGCGAAGAAGCCATTGCGCAATTGGCCGAGGCCAACAAGATCGCGCCGGAGGATCCCAGCGTGCTGGATCGCCTGGCCGAATTCCGGCTGCTGGCCAACCACGTCGAGGATGCCCGGCGCGACGCCGAAGCGGCCATCGACCTCGACCCCAAATCGGCTGATGCCTGGCTAGTGCGCGGGAAGATCATGCGGCAACTGGGTGACAATCGCCAGGCCTTGGCCGATCTGCACCGGGCGCTGACCTACGATCCGCGCAACCAACAGATTCTGCACGAGCTGTCACAAACCTATCTGGCTGCGGGAGAGCCGCAACGAGCACTCTCGAATTTGCAGTCGCTACTGGATATGCATCCGCCGGGAGACGAGCCTCCCGGATTGCTGTACGAAGCAGGCTTGGCCTACGCGGGCTTGGGACGCTTCGACGATGCCGTAGTCTCTTACCAAAACGCTTTGGTGCGCGACAAAGCCAATCCGGAGATTCTGTTCCATCTGAGCGAAGCGGAAATGGCCCGCGGCAACAACGTCGATGCGCGCATCGCCTTGGAACAAGCCTTGGCGCGCGACCCGGCCAACCCGCGCTATCAACAGCTCATGGCACGATTTCCCGGCCAGGCTCCGCCGCAAACACGCTAGCGAATCACTGGCGATACAGCGACGGGAATAAGGCGACCCAGGTGTCATGGTTGGGGTGCCATGTCCACGTCCGACATGGACATGCGTGTTCCGGTCAAGTTACTTCGCATGCCCACGCATGGAGTGGGCATGGCACCGGGTACCCGGCTGCAGCCGCGGCCGTTCTGTGCGTGGCCTGTTGTCGCGTCCTTCGATCGAATCGGCCGCGCGTTTCGTTACAACCGCTACGACCGGTCGGTTTCGCCGCTGGGCAGCGGTCAGATTTTGACCACCTCTGAACGACAACGTATTGTTTCTCGGGTCGTTTCTCGTTGCGGGTTTCACAGTCGCTGGCGTTGCGCCATCGGCGACCCTTCGACAAACGGTCAATTTACTAGGAGTGTACGAATGGGCATGCCCGAAGCGCTAACCGCGGGACCCGATACGTTTGTCGATCGCCGCGGTTACGGTTCCTACGATGGGCCTCCCGGACGCGAGCGTCGGCAGTTCGCCGACAGCCATGACGAGCTCACGGCGGACGCCAAGGAATTGGCCCGCGCGATCGACGCGTACAAGCTGATGCACCGTCGGCGATTCATCACGCACGACGAGATGTTGGCCGTGTTCAAATCGCTGGGTTATCACCGCTAAGCGTTGCTCCTAGTCAGCAACGCCCGCGGATGTCACCCGCCAGCGCGCCGTCGTCGAAACGCAGCGGCCGCGAGATCGCAATTGTTTGCGTCGTATCGCTGCGACTCTCTCTCGCTCACCGTCTCGAGCGGCTCAACCTTCGTCGGCCGTGGTGCGGCCCGTGGCCACATCGAACTCGAAGAGCGCCGGGATCAGCATCGCCGCGGTGGTAAAGCCATACGTCGCGGCAATCACCAGAAACACAGCCAGCGTGTAGTTCAGCAGGAAGCTGGTCAACGCGTAAAACGTGGCAAAGGGGCACGCAAAGGCCGCGATCCAGATCGCCGTGGAAGTATTTCTCCATCCCAGCGCGACCAGCAATCCGACGCCACCCCCCACCATGAAGGCCAAAAACGGCTGCAGCTGGAATTGAAACGAGCCGCTGAAGGCGACCATGATCCGCATGCAGGTCGCCACGCCCACGAACAGAAAAAACACGGTTCCCACGCTCACGGCGATCGCCAAGCGGCTGCTGGAATAGTTCATGCCGCAATGCACGCCGAGCATCGTGACGAAGGCCACCATCACCAGCCAACCCCCGATCAGGTACACCAGATTCTCGACGGTTACCTGCCGCATCACCGCCAGGTAGACGCACAGCAGCGCCGGCAAGATCAGCATCTCCTTGGTGTTGTACAGCGCGCCGGCCATCTTGCCGAAGATGAACTCGCGCGGCGTCAGATCCGTGACCAGCAACAGGTCTAGCGCGCGTACGTCGCGCTCCGCGGTCAGCGAGGTGACCGATTGCACGTTGATCAGCACCAAACTGAGCACGCACAGAGGGACGAGCGGTAACGCCACCGCGGCCATAGTCGCGCCTTGCCGCGCACCGAGCGTCCAGTGCAACGCCACGGCCGATGCGCCGAAGATCACCAAATAGGCCAGGCGGATCAACAGCATCTTGCGACCGTAGGCCCAGGTGCGGACCTCGCGCCACAAGATCGGGTTATCCCACACACGGCGCGTGCGCAGGCGTCTGCGCGGCGCCGCTACGGCCGTTGCTGCATTGTCTGCCCGCGACAAGCGCCAACGATGCTCGGCCCCGGTGGGCTGCCGCGCATCGTCATCGTCCTCGACCGTCGGCAGGCGCGCTTCACGAGAAGGATTCCACACGCGCACGAGCGCAATCGCGAGGCCATTGATCACCAGAGTCAGCCCCACGGCGTCCAGTAGAAACAGATCCGCCGCCGATCGCAGCCCCAGCAGGCTTTCGGTCCCTTCGCCCAAGGCGGCGAAAGAGCGTGTCGTGGCGAGTGTCGCTTGCCAGGGGCTGATGGCCGCAGCCCAGGCCGTGGCCGACGTGCCGCCGAACATGTCACCGAAGGTGCCGGCCGCCACTAGTTCGCCCACGGCCAGCCAGAGTACAAGGGCCAACATTGTGCTGGCTAATGACTGAAACGTCTTTTCGCGCCAGAAAGCCAACATTGTTCCGATGCTGCCCGCCGCCACAGCGCTGATCAAGGCGATAGCCATGACGCGCCCGATCTGGGCAAACGATAACCCCCCCAGCAGCGCCACCAGCATGAATAGTGGCAAGGCCGCCACGATCAGCATCAGCACAGACAGCAGGCTCGCCAGCAGTTTGCCCAACACCAATTCGCTGTTTGATATCCGGGTAAGCAGCAAGAGGTCGAGAGTGCGGCGATCTTTTTCGGCCGCGACGGCGCCGGCCGATGACAAGGCGGCGAAGAACAACGCCACCGCCAACTGTAGCGGCGCCAAGATCTGAAACGACGTTACGCCGAAGCGGGCCAGGTCCCCCGTATCGCGCACTGTCTGCGTGCCGGTGACCACCTGCCAGGCCGTGCTCAGCAAGACGAGCAAAGCCCCCACGTAAGCCGCGCGCGAGACATACAGCCGTGGCCGGCGAGGCGCGGTCACCACCTCGCGGCTAAAGACTGGTCCTGCAAACAACGGGCTCTCCAAGAAATCAAAACATCGGGGCGGGCGATGCGGTGCGACCCCGGGGCAGTGCCACGTGGTCAGGCCCATTATAGTCAGCCGAAGTGAGCTTGCGGAGTCGGTGTCGACTATTGCCGGAAGCGGTGCATTTCTCTCGTGCCGCCCGTCGGGAATAAATATAGCGCGGGCAGTATCTATTTATCAGCACCGTCGTTCGTATCGAGTGGCTGGCGAATAAAACACGCTCGCACGACGGGAACGATTCGGCAGGCAACCGCGTCTATTCACAGGGAGCACCAATCGCTGTGAGGCTGATCGTGCTTCTGCCGTGTTGAATTTCCGCAAAGAGGGGACGTTCATGTCGCACCCTATGGTCCGCACCGTCGTTGGCGCGCTATTGCTCTTAATCGTGTTGCAAGGTTGCTCCGGTTCGAGCGGCCCAGTGGGTCCTCCGCCGGCCGAAGCCCTGGCAAACTTTGCCATGGCAACAACGAAAACTGCGGATGGCGAGTCTGGTCTTTCGACCAATCGCTTTGACACGACGCCCGCGGGGCTGAATCGCAAGATCGTGTACACGGCGCATGTCGCTTTGGTGGTCGATGATTTTGATGACGTCCCGGCGCGCGTTGTGGCGCTAGTGAAACGGCTAGACGCTTACGTCGCGGATTCCAACCTGGCAGGCGCAACCGGCGAGAGCCGCCGTGCGGTGTGGAAGATCCGTGTGCCGGTGGCGCACTTCGAAGAGTTCGTCAGCGCGGCCCAAGGGCTAGGCGAACTGCAAAGTGCGCGCACTGAGTCGCTGGATATGAGCGAGGAGTATTTCGACATCGATGCCCGCATTCGCAACAAAACGCGCGAAGAAGAGTGGTTACTAAAGTTGCTGGAAGATCGACCTGGCAAGCTGGAAGACGTCATGGCCATCGAGCGCGCCCTGTCACAGGCTCGTGAAGAGATGGAGCGTCTGCAAGGCCGGCTGCGCGTGCTGACGGACCTGACCGCCATGACCACGGTGAATCTTTCCATCACCGAGATCCACGGCTACGAACCGCCACAATCGCCGACGTTTGCCATCCGCGTGCGACGTGCCTTCGACGGGTCGATCGACAGCCTGCAATCGACTGGAGAAGAAACCGTGGTCGCAACGGCCGCCATGGCGCCTTGGCTGGCGGCTGTAGGCCTATCGTGCCTGCCCGGCTATATCGTGGCGCGTGCCGTGCGGCGCAGGAGCCGGCGAACGAACGAGGCAGCGCACCGGTAGCCCTTGGCGCGCAAAAAAGGTCATGGTAATTCGATCCGTCGAGCTACCATGACCTCTATCCTGAAACGGGGTAAACCTAGGCGTTACCCCGCCCTCCCGGCAATTGTATTGAACGTATCGGCACTCCCGAACGAGTGGCTGGAGCCGATTTTTGCTGGCATCCTACACATGCCGCGCCGGCCGGTCGCGGCATTCTCGACGATTGCTGACTGCGGCGCAAGGCAGGCAAAAAAAACGGGCGTGCCGGTCAAGGCACGCCCGTTATTGCTTGCGCCCGCAGCCCCCTTTGCCATCCCTCTCCCCAGCGATGACACAGGCAAACAGCAGGCACAGCGACCGAAGGTCTTGCGTAGGCTCCTTTGCGTTACTCACCGCGACCGGATCCGTGGTCGGCCGTGACGCAAAGGAGTTGATCAGAACGTGCGATCGAGCGAGGGGCTCGGTCGGTCCTGGGCGGGCGGGGCCACGGATTCAGCGCCGGGGGCGTTCGGCTGAAACTCGATAGTTTCGCCGTTGATCCCCGTCGCGTCGTCGTCGCCAATGACGTCGGCACCCAGCAGCGCTCCGTACGAGCAACCGGCCGCGGGTACGCAGGGCACGCTGCACCACGCCATCGCACGATACATCCGCCGCAGGTAGCGACGGTAGGCACATGGCGTCATGGTGCAAGGATCGCACAACGCAGGACCGCAAATCGGGGCGCACGCCGCGGGAGCGGGGCAACCCGCACCGCAGCCTGGAGCACCTAGCGGAGCAATGGCTGCCGGGTAAGCGCTGTAGCCCACCATGCCGTAGGCCGGACCGGCCGGCGGACCGTATCCGCTGAAGCCCGCGTACGGACCGGGCATGTAGCCCCAGTAACCGTAGTATGGATATCCACCGTAGCTATAGCCGCCAAAGCCGAATCCGGCCGGGTTCAAGCTGCCCGGTCCGACGCTGGCCGGCAGACCGCAACCAGCGTCATAGACAACGACGCGGCGGCGTGGATGGATGGCATTCGCATCGACGACGATCGCGCATCCGATCAACAGCGCCAAGGCACCCATCGCGGTCCGCTGTCCAATACGTTGCAAGATAAACTGTGACATGGTTTTTTTCCTTCCTTCCGACTCCGAGAGGGGGAGGCCGACAATTCCGACGCACGAAGCCCACGGGGCCATGTTCGTGAAGACGTCATCCACGTTGGCTCGCAGGTTGATTACTGCGGCGGCCGCTCGTGGTAGGCGACGTGCGTCTGGGGAAACATGCCTCGCGATTGACGGTAGAGCAAACGCAACCGTTTATTTTTCGCCAACCGGCAAGGCTTGCCAGAAACACCGCGACCGAGCGTATCCTGCTGTCGGGCAGCGACTTGCTGTTAGAATGAACAGGCGAAATCCCGTGTTTACTTTTGGCAACACCAGCGCCACGTATAACGATTGTGCTGGCTGTTGCGGTTTGTGAGTAACGTACGGCGCACGATGGTCGACTCTGCGAAAATACTACCGATCGCTGCGATACTGCTGCCGGCCATGATTGTTGGCGGCGTTTTGGTTCGCGCGCGCGCCTACGTTCGTGGCACGACGCTGGCCGCGCCTTGCGTTTGGGCGTGGGTGGCCTTGCTCTCTGTCGCCGGAGTCGAGCTGCTGGCGGCGATCACTGCAACCGAGGGTCCGCCGCGTTGGCTCAACGCGGCCCGGTGCCTGGCCGCCCTGGCGACATTCTGTCCCGTAATGGCGGTGCTGGGGGCCAAGCGTCCGCAAGATCGGGCCTGGCAAATCATTGTCGCTTCACTGTGGGGCGTCTTGTCGCTCCCCGCGCTACAGGATCTGCTCTACCACTACGGACAACCCGTCGCGCTCGATCCGGCCTGGCGTGGGTTCCTGACGATCCTGGTCGCGGTCGGATGGGTAAACTATTTACCGACGCGTTTCTGGCCATCGAGCATCTTGTTCGGCTTGGCGCAAGTGGTGCTGATGACAGATTACTTGCCGATTGCACTGCCCATCTATGCAAGCGCTCGCGTGCCGGCGGCGTTGACGCTGGCGGCGCTGGCAGGTCTGCTGCCGATCCTTGGTTGGCCGGGACAACGCCCTGCAGCAGATTCACTGGACGGACTGTGGCGCGATTTTCGCAACGCCTATGGCATGCTGTGGGGTGTGCGCATTCGGGATCGCGCCAGCGGCGGCGCAGCGGCCCCCTCCGCAGGTGCGTCTGCCGATCGCAGCGCCGAGGAGCGTACGTTCGTGGCGCACTTGCAGCGATTTGTCTCGCGCGAATGGATTGCGGCGAGGTCGCAGCAATAGATGCTGCTCGTGCCAAACGTCGAGATCTCTTTCCAAAGTACGTTCCTGGTATTGATCGCGCCCCGCGGCGCCTGCTGTTCCTTCCCTCCGAGTGATGCGCCGCTTACAGTGACCGCATGGAACGAGACGCGACAAATCCCGCCGCCAGCGAAACGATCTACACGTCCCAGCAGCGGGTGGCGGCGCTAAACCGTCTCTTGGAGGTGACGCGCCGATTAGCCGCCGAGATCAACCTGGACAAGATTCTGGGGGTCATCGGAGCCGAGGCCTGCCAGGCGCTGGCTTGCGAACGAGCCACGGTCTACCAGTACAACGAGCAAACGGGCGACCTCGTGACGCTTGCCGCTACGGATTTGGAGATCGCCGAAATTCGGCATCCGCTCGATCAGGGAATCTCGGGCTACGCCGCGCGCGAGCGGACGCTGGTCAATGTGCCCGATCCCTCGGCCGATCCACGCTGGAACTCGCAGGTCGATCGTCAAACCGGCTATCACACCCGCAGCATCCTGGCGGCGCCGCTCGTATCGCCGCACGACGATGCCCTGCTCGGCGTGCTGGAGTTGTTGAACAACATCGGTGGGCCATTCGACACCTTCGACGAGGAATTGATCGTAGCATTTGCCGCGCATGCTTCGGTCGCGCTCGATCGCGCGCGACTTGTCGAGCGGTCACGGCGCAACCAGGCCGTGGAAGCATCGTTGCAGATCGCCCGCGACATACAGCGCGGCTTCATGCCGGGCCAGTTGGCGGACATCGCCGGCTACGACGTCGCCACGTGGTGGTTTCCTCAACAGGCCGTGGGAGGAGACTATTGCGACGTGCTGCCGCTACGCGGCGGCGATACGGGCTTGATCATTGCCGATGTCAGCGGCCACGGTCTGGGGCCAAGCCTGCTGATGGCATCGACACGGGCTGCGCTGCGCGCCCTGTTGCTCGATCACTCGTCCCCCGAGGTGCTGCTGCGGCTGCTGGCCGAGTCGTTGGCCAGCGACCTGGTCGACGGTCATTTCATCACTATGGTCGTGGCGGTGCTCGACCCCGTGACGCATACGTTGTCTTATGCCAACGCAGGGCACGCGCCGGCGCTACACTACATGCGCAGTGCAGACTGCTTTGTACCGCTCAAGGCAACAGGCCTGCCTATGGGAGTTGCCGACAAGCCGGACTTTCCCGCGGCGCCGCCCCTGCGACTGGCCGCGGGAGATATGGTGGTGCTCTGCACCGATGGCATCGTCGAGGCAATGGATGCCGAGGATCGTCCGTTCGGTCTCGCGCGGCTGGAGCAAGTCGTGCGCGAACATGCCGAAGAACCGATGGCAGAACTCGTGCGCCACGTCGGCGAGCAAGTCGAGCAGTTCTACGTGGGGGACCATCCGGCAGATGATCTCACGATACTCGTCGCGCGCCGCAATCCGTAACGACGCGTTAGCGAGTCATCGTCGGATCGGAGGGCAAGCCAGTGCCCAGCGCGTTGGTCGCTGGTGTCGCAGGCATCGCCGTACCCGGTGCCGAGGAATACGCCTCGTCATACCCGGCAGGATGAACGCCAGAACCGGTTGCCCCGTATCCGCTCGGCACACTGCCGCCTTGCGAAGTGGGCACATAGTCCGACGTGCCGCCAGGGCGGTACGGAGCACTCGCCGAGGGCGCGGTCGAAGACGCGGGGGTCGTCGGATAAGCCGATCCCTGGTACGCACCCGCACCAGCAGCCGCCGGCGTCGTGGCGGCTGGATAAGACGAGCTAGCGGCCGGGCTGGTGTAGCCATTCGAGGCCGGGGCCGAACTGCCGTAGGGCGAGTACCGGCTATCGGCAGTCTGTGCGACAGGGCTACCGCTGGCGGTGCCCGCGTACGGAGCGGTATCGCTAGGCGGCGGGCTCGTCCCTGTCGGGGGCGCCCAACTCTGCGTGGCGCCCGTGGCTGGTGGCGTCCATGCCTGTGCGGCGCCACTGGCCGGATAGCTCGAAGCAGTCTGCGGATAAGCGCCCGTGGCTGCGGGCTGTCCATAGGCACCGGCCGCCGGAGCTCCATAGGCGGCGGGCGTCGCCGGGGCACCGTAAGCACCTGCCCCGGCAGTAGCAGTGCTGTTGTATAAGCCTTCTTGAGGAGCCGCAGCCGCGGCACCGGTGCTTGGATAACCGGCCGCTGGCGTAGTGCCCGCTCCCGCCAAGTTACCAGCACCCGCGCCATAGGTCGAAGCTGTTCCATAAGCGGACGGGCTGCCTGGATAGGCAGTTGCCGCGGCGCCGGCCGCTTCAGGATACAAACCCGCACCGGTCGTCGCGGCGGACGCCTGAGGCGCGTAGTTGTTGCCTACGTTGTACGCAGGTGTTTGTGTGGAGGGCATGGCAACGCCACCAGCAGCGTTGCCCGTATAACTTCCGGGTGTCGCGGCGGCGCCCGGCACGGCGGCGCTACCAGGATAGGCCTGCGAAACGGCCGGATCTTTTTTAGCCCACGGCCAAGTGGCGCCGCTTTGGCAACCTGTCAACGCCACGGCCACAAGGCTGAGGATTACTGCTTGCGCGACCGGAAAATACATGGCTCGCTCGCCCTGTTACTTGAGATATGGCAGGGAACCCATCGGCCGTCCGGCTTCCGTGCCGCGCCGCTGGACCACTGTTGTCCCTGAGATTTGACAGATGTGCTCAATCGAGTGAATCGAGCGCAAGCCCAACCCGCTAGATTGTCATAGAGACAGTATCGGACGACGGCACCGCTTCTCTCGATTCAATCGCGCAAACAAGCACGATTGACAGAGAGCACGCCACGGGCGCAACCGGGCGGGGATTATAGAGGCCCGCGACGGCACGTCAACGGCAATATCCGCCGGTACCTGCGCGGTAGCGATGTTCCGCTAGCAGTCGGAAGCACACGCGGCTGACGCGCATCACGTTGTGCAACGCGCCGTGGTGCTGTTAACGGACTAGCGTTTGGCAGACTAGCGTTTGGCGGCCGCGTAGCGTTCGGCAACGGCCGGCCAATTAACCACGTTCCAAAATGCGGCGGCATAGTCGGGCCGGCGATTTTGGTACTTCAGGTAGTACGCGTGCTCCCACACGTCCAAGCCCAGGACGGGCGTGTTGCCGTGCATCAGCGGGCTGTCTTGATTAGGTGTGCTCTCGACCAGGAGCTTGCCCCCGGGACCTACGCTGAGCCAAGCCCAACCGCTGCCGAAGCGTGTGGCCGCGGCATTGGCAAAGGCCTCTTTGAAGGGATCAAAACCACCCAGGTCGGCCTTGATGGCATCGGCCAACGCGCCCGACGGTTGGCCGCCAGCATGTGGCGCCATGATGGTCCAGAACAAAGAATGGTTGGCGTGGCCGCCACCGTTATTGCGGACCACGGTGCGAATGTTTTCCGGAACCTTGTCGATCGCCGCCACCAGCGCCTCGATGGACTGGTTGCCCAACTCCGTTCCCTGAATCGCGTTATTCAGATTCGTCACGTACGCGGCATGATGCTTGTCGTGATGGATCTCCATCGTCCGCGCGTCGATATGGGGCTCTAAGGCGTCAAAGGCGTACGGGAGGTTGGGTACGGTATAAGCCATGGCTGGTATCTCCAAAGCGAGCGATTGCGCTCAGTAATCTTGCTTCCGCGCGCAGCATACCCGATCGCGCAGCCGCTGGCAATCAGCCGCAAGATGGGGCTTTTCGACGCCGTCCAGCCGCCGGCTCGCACCGGATCGAGTGCGAAGCCAGGTGCGCATTTGTGTGCCGCCGAGGGCTTATCCCACCGTGCAAATCCGCGATCAATTCGTGACCGTGATGCAGACAAATCGCGGCAAGCATCGACGCTGTAACGCGCGCGTCGTTCGTTGGCAGCACACTTATTGCTCGGGCCGCGGGCGCGCTTACTTCTTCGCCCGCCACGGATTGAGCAGGTTTCTCGCCCGTCGCAATACGCCCCCTTCGCTGATGGGATCGACCGCCATCAAGTAGGCGCGCAGGCTGATCAATAGCTGCCGCGCGCGCTCGTCGACAGTTCGCTGCCTGCGCTCGCGGGATTTTTCTGGCCGAATCACGACCTTGATCAACGTTCGCAAAAACACGTCGTGCTTGCGGCCGTCGGGCGTTTCGTGCTTGTCGCGCTCCTCGCGGAACTCGAGTTCCATCGTGAAGCGCGTCGGACGTTCCGACGTCGAAAGAAAGGGTCGAGCCGGCGGTCCGCACGTCACGGCCAGCACGACGCGGGTATCCTTCAGATCGATGACCGTAGCATGATGGTCCGCGATAAACCCGCGCAGTTTTTCCACGCTGACGTTTAGCGGAACATGGCTGGCCATCTGCTGCTCGATCAGTGCTTCGCCGGCCGTAAACTTGCACTTCACGCGAACCAGCGGCTTGTCGGCCGTTTCCTGGCCGGAACCCAATTGCACGACCTTGTTGCGGCCCTCCTCTTTGGCCACCAACAGGGCGCGATCGGCACGGCGCAGCATCGTGTCGGGCGTATCGCCGGGTTGCATCTCGGTCACGCCGAAACTGGCCGTGACTTTCTTGCCACCCATGGATTCGTGTTGCGTGCGGGCAAACGCCGTGCGCAACTGGTCGGCACGGCGAAAGACGGTCGCACTATCGCAATCCGCGCAGAGCATGACGAATTCTTCGCCCCCATAGCGCGCCACGAGATCGCCTGAACGGCAGGATCCCTTCAGCACGGCCGCAAAGGCGCGGATAACTTCGTCGCCGGCCTGGTGACCGTAAACATCGTTGACTTGCTTGAATAAATCGATGTCGGTGATGATCAGGCTGCAGGACTTTTTACTTTCAGTATGCGAGGTGACGAATACGTCGAACAAGTGATCGAATTCGGCGCGGTTGGCCAGCTGCGTCAAAGGATCGCGGGTAGCGATGTCTCGTAGATTCTGACAGTGCTCCTGCAAACTGGCCTCGTGCGAGGCATCGTGCAACAACACCACCAGTCCCTGCGGCGTGCCATCTTCGGACATCACGGGCGAGGCCTGGGCCTTGACGCTGATGATGTGCCCTTCGGCATTTCGCAAATTGACTCGCCCCGCCCAGGCCGTGCGCGTCGTCAGGGCATAGGCCATGGGGCATTGCTCGTCATGGATCACGCAGCCGTTTTCGTTGCGCAAATGCAACAGTGTCGGCGTCCAATTTCGCAGGTAGGCGCTCTCGGCCGACAGCCCGGTAAGTCGCTCTGCCCCGGGATTCCAGCGGATGACGCGCAGCGCGGCGTCCAGAAAGATCGTCGCGTCGTCCATCTGTTCGACTAGCCGCTCTTGGAACAGAGGCAATTGGTACAACTGCGGCGACGGCGCCTCGCCATCATTCAACTTCCATATCGCGTTGACTTCCTTCGGATCGAGCTGCTGCAGCCAACGGCGCGGCACCAGTTCCAATAACTTCGACTCGTTGCTGTCGTGCAACTCGCAAAACGATTTTACGAGCCGCGGATCAAACTGCCGACCGGACCATTGGTACAGCTCTTGAAACGCCCGCTCGCGCGACAGGGCAGGCCGGTAGATCTGCTCGGACGTCATTGAATCGAACGCATCCACGATGGCCACGATCCGCGACCCCAAAGGAATGTTCTCGCCAATGATCCCTTGCCCGCGTTTGCTGCCGTCGAACCAGGCGGGCGTGTACAGCAGGATGTCCTGCAAAGTCTTCGATGCGCAGCAGCTGCGCAGAATCTCGAGCCCGACCAGCCAATGGCCGTCGATCACCGCCACTTCCTGCGCGAACAGCGGTCCCGGCTTATTGAGAATTGCCTCGGGCACCCCGATCTTGCCGACGTCGTGCAACAGTGCCGCGACTTCGATCTCGTCACGTCGCTCGGGCGGTAACCCGATGCGATGCACCCAGGCCGAGCATGTCAGTGCCACCCGCAGACAATGCATGGCCGTGGGTTCGTGCTTCCACTTGAGCGCCGTGTACAAGCTGCTGGCCAGACCCAGCCGCACCTGGATCAGTGCGTTCTCTTGTGTGGTCGTTAGTTTGAGCGGCGCATTCCGCGCCCCGTGCGGCGTCTCTTCGAGATCGGAAAGCAACTTCGAAAGCTCGCCGAGCCGTTCGATGTTGGCCACGCCCACGGCGCCGCTATCGACCGTCGGCGCACCCGGCTGAATCTGAGGGGAAGGGTCCATCGCAAGTATCCAGAACAAGGCGCGTGATCTCTCGACCGGCGGACGCGATCGAACTGCTTTCGCCCCACGGCGCCCCGACGCGTCCGCCACTGGAAAAAATAGGTCGCGACGCACCCGGTTGCTGGCCAATCTTGGCCCGCACGACAAGAAGCGAGGCGACGGCCGACGGCGTCGCGCCGGGTGAAAGGGTTCGAGGGATTGTGCCAACGGCGACCGGCAATGCGAGGGGCATTGCACCACCCCCGGTTGCTCCGGCCCACCGGCCTCGGGCGCGCACGCGCGGCGCTTGCGAAACGTTGTCCAGCGACTTAATGTGATGCCTTCGTGATTGTCGGATCAAGGCGGCGTCTGTTGCTCTGCTGCGCCGCGCAGCCGCGCCACCCCAGAAACACAAGCGAGGTCGACGTGAGGCTGATAACTTTCCAGGGTCCGCTCGGGCCGCGTGTGGGGGCCGTGCGCGATGGCCGTTACGTGGACCTGGAGCGCGTCGATCCCACGCTCCCCCGTTCGATCAAGGAATTTCTGGCCGGCGGTGACGAAATGCTGCGCCGGGCCGCCAAAGCGCAAACGTTTGGCGAGACGATCGATCCGCGCACAGTGCAGCTTTTGGCGCCCGTACCTGATCCGCAAAAGGTGATCTGCGTGGGGCTGAACTATGCCGATCACGCGCGGGAAAGTGGCGTCGAGCCGCCGCCCGAGCCGGTGATCTTCAACAAGTTTGCCACCGCGGTGGCCGCTCACGAGAGCACGGTTCTCTTGCCGCCAGAAAGTCAGGAAGTCGATTACGAAGCCGAGTTGGTCGTCGTCATGGGCCGTCGCGCACGGCGCGTCTCGGTGGCAGACGCCGCGCAGTACATCGGCGGGTATTGCGTCGGAAACGATGTTTCGGCGCGCGATTGGCAAATCGGCAAGCCGGGCAAGCAATGGCTGCTGGGAAAAACGTTCGACGGGTTTGCGCCGTTTGGCCCGGCGCTAGTCACGCCTGACGAAATCGGCGATCCCGGCCAATTGCGCATTCAATGCCGGGTGAACGGTCAGGTGCTACAGGATTCGAATACGAACCAACTCATCTTTTCCGTGCCGCAAGTCGTGGCTTACGTGTCGCAGGTCTGCACACTGCTACCCGGTGATGTCATCTTTACAGGAACTCCGCCGGGCGTCGGCTTCGCCCGTACGCCTCCCATCTTTTTGAAGCCGGGTGACGTCGCCGAGGTCGAGATCGATCGTGTCGGGCTGCTGCGCAACACATTCGCCGCGGATGCCAAGAGCTAAGACACTGTGCCGACCGCAAGATCGATCGCGGTTGGTGCCCGATCGTGGCGAGCTTCAGCACGCGTCGAGATGTGCCCCAGGATTCTGCTCGGCAGGGGGCATCCTTAACAGCGCCTGTTTCCAATCTCGCGCGCTGGGAAGGTGCAGCGAGAAGCTGGTCTCTTCTTGCACGGTCTCTTCGGCTTCCTGGCTACCGCGCGTGCGCCAGGCGCGCAACGCGGACCACAGCTTCATGTGCCACGAGGGGTGCGGAGCCGGGTCGAGCTGTTGCCAACGGAACGAGTCTATGAAACGACCCGCACCATGCACAAACCGTTCGGGAACCGGAGATCGGCACGCCACCAGGAACAAGCTGCGTGGAAAGTCGACGTCTCCCTGCCAGCCCACGATGGCGCCGTCGAGATTGGCCGTCAGCCGTTCGAGACCCAGCGGCGTGAGTACACGCGATAATCCCTCCTGCGGCCGGGCATCGCCAATGTCGGCCGTGACCAGTAGCAGGCCGCCGGGCTCTAACAGTGGCAAGACGTACCGCAACAGCTCGGCCGTCTCGTCGAAGCGCTTGACCAGATCCAGGCACAACAAGGTGCGCAGCGAGCCACGCTCGATCAACACGCTGGGGATCAGCAGCTCGCAATCGCCGAAGCGCGTGGCGGGCACACGACAGTCGAGCGCCACCTTGCCGGCAAACTGGCGACGCATCCAATGACGCGCCTCGGCGCTCGAATGGTCGGTGGCGACGTTCGCGACCGGCCCCTCAAGGTCGAGCGTGGCGGCAGCGGCCGTCAGGAATTGTTGCACGCAATCGCGCATAGCGCCTCTCCGGTTTTTTCTGGGCGAGGGAAATTAGCGAAGCGTGGGCAGACGGTCAATCCGAATGCGATTGCGCCAGCATTGCTAGCGGTGCAGCACTGTTAACACGAGTGATGGCGTCGCTGAAAAACGTCCCGGTGCCAACACGTGCGGCGCGTTTCTTTGAAAGTGCAGAGCAAGGTGCCGGCGCGCCGAAAGTCACAATGGGCTCGTCGCGCTGCGGCGCCTGCTGGCATGTCTCGCGCTGTTTCCCTTCCGTTCGCGGCCGTCGACCTGCCGGAACTGCCCGCCGGCCCCCCCAGTGCCCAGCTGCGGCTGCCAACACCCAACCGACCACCTCACGCCCCCAGCGATTTATATGGTTCAGTTTTTTCGTTCCCGACAAGGCGATGATCGACGACGACGCGTAGTGGCCGACGAAGGGACCGGCGCCGCCGGCACGCCGGTCGCCAAGTCGACCGCCGCCAATCGATCGTCCGCGCGACGTTATCCGGCCGAGTCGCTGCGCGAACATCAACCGCGATTGATCGATTTCATTCCGCAGAAACTGCCCAAGCTGATTCTGCTGCTCGCGCTTGGGCTAACGGTCATCGCCGGGATCGAAGCCGCCTATGCCACCAATGCCTTGCGCGTCGCCGAACATCATTTGCCGACGTTCGATCTGACGGCCGAGGGGAGCCTGAACAACTGGTTCACATCCTTGACACTGGATCTGGCCGCCGTGGTGGCCCTGGTGGTGTATTCGCTGCGCCGCCATCGGCTGGACGACTATCACGGCCACTACCGCATCTGGTTGTGGGTGGCCGCTTGCTGGCTGTGGCTGTCAGTCGACGAAGCCGCCAGCCTTCACGAGAGCGTGCAAACGACGCTGCGCGAATTCGCCGGACAGTCATTGCGCGAAACCGAAATGATCTGGGTCGGTTTCTACGCCTTGGTCGTCGGCGGGATCACATTGCGGCTGGTCTTCGAGCTGCGGAGCTGTATCTCGTCGCTCGTGGCCCTGACGATCTCCGGCGTAACATTTGCCACGGCGCTGGCCGCGCACTTCGGCTTCTTGCCTCCCAATGTGGCCGAATATGGCGTTCTGATCGAAGAAGGCTGCGAGATGGGGGGGAGTCTGCTGCTGCTGTTTTCGATGTGCCTCTATGCCCGCCACGTGATTCTCGATTCGCAAGGGCTGGTGGCCGCGAAGCCGGCCAAGGCGCCCAAGGAAGCCAAGGCCGAAGCAGCCGCCGGACGCCGCAGCCTGTGGGGCCGCAAAGAAAAGGTCGATCAGCCCCACGCCTCGGTACGCCCCTCGTCGAAGCGCAGCGACCTGGATTCGGTCGAAGCCAAGGCGCACAACGACAACGAGGATGAAGACGACGAGGACGAGGATGGCGAAGGGAACGCCGACAGCGGCCACGACGTCCATAATCTGTCGAAGTCCGAGCGCAAGGCCCTTCGCCGCCAGCAAGAGAAGCAGCGCAAGACGCGGCTGGGCTAGTGGCGGGCCGCCGTCACCCAAACGCTCGTCGAGACTGCTTCTCGGGCATTCGCTCCCCCTTGGACATCGGCGGGGCTCGCGGGTCTAATCGGTCTCGGCCGTCGGCCCGTTGCCCCCGCCCTGACAGTCTGAGGGAACTCGATCCGTGAAAGTGCGCACCCGCTTTGCTCCCAGCCCGACCGGTTACCTGCACATTGGCGGTGTACGGACGGCGCTGTTCAACTGGCTCTTTACGCGCCGCCACGGTGGGCAGTTCTTGCTGCGGATCGACGATACCGACCAGCAGCGCAATGTCGAGGCGGCGCTGGCGCCCATTTTGCACGGTTTCAAATGGCTGGGCATCGACTGGGACGAAGGGCCCGACATCGGCGGCCCGCACGCTCCCTACTATCAGTCACAGCGACTGGCGCACTATCAGACGGCCGTCGATCGGTTGCTGACCACCGGGCATGCTTACCACGACTACGCCCGGCCCGAGGAAATTGCCGCCGAGCGCGAGGCGGCCGAGCGCGAGAAACGCGCCTTCCTCTATAGCCGAACGTGGATGGCGGAATCGGCCAGCGACCGCGTCCGCTTCGAGAACGAACGTCGCTCAGCCGTGGTGCGATTGAAGATGCCCCGCGCGGGCACGCTCGTGATCGACGATCAGATCCGCGGCCAAGTCGAGTTCGAATGGGCCCGCGAGCAGGATCACGTCATTCAGCGCACCGACGGCACCTGCCTGTACCACCTGGCCAGCGTGGTCGACGATCACGACTTCGATATCACGCACGTGATCCGCGCCGAAGAGCACCTGTCGAACACGCCGCGGCAGATTTTCATTCTCGAATCGCTCGGCTACCCGCGTCCCGTGTATGCGCATCTGCCGTATGTGGCCGAACCCGGTAGCAAAACCAAGCTCAGCAAGCGCAAGCTCGACAAGTATCTGAAGAATCGCGACTTTGCCCAGATCAACGAGCACGGTCGGGCGATCGCGGCCACCTTGGGACTGACCACGGCCGCCGAAACGTTCAATCCCGTGATCGTCGATTTCTACGAGCAGGTGGGCTACCTGCCCGACGCGATCGTCAATTACCTGGTGCTGTTAGGCTGGTCTCTCGACGAGCGGACCGAGTTCTTCACGCGGCAGCAGATGATCGACAATTTTTCGCTGGAGCGCGTCAACAAAGCCCCGGCCAGCTTCGACCCGAAAAAGCTGTGGTCCTTTCAGGATCACTACATGCAGGAGCTTTCGGTCGACGAGAAGCTCGACATGACGCTTCCTTATCTCGAGCGTGCCGGCGTGATCGCGACGCCCGCCACGGCCGAAAGTCGGGCGAAGCTGCGGCAAGTGATCGAAGCCGCCGGTGACCGCATCAAGGTAGCCGGCGACATTCTCGATTTTGAAGATTTCTTTCGCCCCGACGATCAGCTTGACTACGATGAGGCGGGTTTCGAAAAGCAACTGCGCGACGAAGAGACCGCGGCCCGGCTCGATCGCTTTCGCGCGCGCTTGGCAGCTGCCCCGGCATTCGACCCGGCCGCGCTCGAGACTTTATTACAAGCGTTCGTCAGCGAAGAAGAAATTGGCGTCGGTCGGATCATTCATGCGATTCGCCTTGCGGCGACTGGCAAGACTGTGGGCTTCGGGCTGTTCGAAACACTGGCCATCCTAGGGCGCGAGGCATCGATTGCACGGATTGATCGGGCGCTGGCTCGGCGCGGCAAAACGAGCTAGGGGCATCGGCTTCGCATTGTTTCGGGCAGCAATGCTCAATAGCCAAGGGCGCGAGGTTATCCATGCATGGCAAAATCCCGTCGAGCGCTGCTGCAAGTTACTGGCTAGCCATGTTGATGCTGTTCGCACCTTTGGCAACAGTAGCCGGCGCCGGTGAGGCCTGGATCAAGAAGACCGATCTGTTTCGGGCTGGCGACGGCGTTTACAAGCTGTATCACATCCCGGGCATCGTGGTAACGAAGAGCGGCACAGTGCTGGCCTGGGCCGAGGCGCGCCGCGGACGCGGAGATTGGAACGGGATAGATATTCTGCTGCGGCGCTCGACGGACGAAGGAGCGACCTGGTCCGAACCAGTGAAGATGCCGCAGGTTTCCGGTCCGAAGACGAAGAATCCAGTAGCGCTGGAATTGAAGAACGTCAAAGCGACGGACGTCACCTACAACAATCCCGTCTTCATTGCCGATCGCGACGGCACAGTGACGTTTCTGTTCTGTCTGGAGTATTGCCGCTGCTTCGCATCGCGCAGCCAGGACGACGGCCGCACATGGAGCCAACCGGTCGAGATCACGTCGGTGTTCGAGACGTTTCGCAAGGACTACCCTTGGCAGGTCATCGCCACGGGACCGGATCATGGTATCCAGCTCGCCAGCGGACGATTGCTGGTGCCGATTTGGATGTCGACCGGCACGGGCGGAAACGCGCATCGCCCGTCGGTCGTGGCAACTATATACAGCGATGATCATGGTCGCACCTGGCAGGCTGGCGCGATCGCGGTCCCCTGTACGGATCAGTGGGTGAATCCAAACGAAACGACGGCTGCCGAGTTGGCCGATGGACGCGTGATGCTGAATGTGCGCAACGAATCGCCACGACATCGGCGACTGATTACCACCAGTCGCGACGGGGCCACGCAATGGAGCACGCCGCGCTTTGACGACGCGCTCGTCGAGCCGATTTGCATGGGAAGTCTCGTGCGACTGTCGACCGAGCAGAGCGACGGCCGCGACCGCCTGTTGTTCGTCAATCCGGCGAATCTGTCGCGGGCCGACGGCAAGGAAACAGCCGGCGGCAGCCGTGATCGCCGCAACCTGACCGTGCGACTAAGCTACGACGAAGGAGAATCCTGGCCGGTCGCCAAAACCTTGGACGAAGGTTGGAGCACCTACAGCGACCTGGCCGTCACGCTTGAGGGCACCATCCTGTGCTTCTATGGCCGTGGCGAGAAGAGCGACTTCGCTGGCGATCGGTTGACGCTTGCCCGCTTCAATCTCCAGTGGCTGAGCGGCGGAAAAGACAATCTGACTCCACCACCGAAGGTCCCGTCGTCCGCCACCAAGTGACATGCCGTGACACGGCCCCGTCAGCGTGCGACGCATTGCGCGCATGCAAACCCAAGGCCACCTATCGGCCCCTCTTGGTGTGCTCTGTGACCTACGTGGCAAATCCTGCTGGTTTTATATTCCGACGCCTGCCCGCCGTCCTGTGGGCTGCGCCGCAAAATCTCCCCTGTCGCAACGGGCACGTTTTTTGGATAATCGGCCACATGAACGACAAAAAAGACGCTCCTGCCAAGAACAAACCCGTATCCGACCCAGCAGCCGCCGACACCAATGCCGCGGCCGGCGAGGCCGAACGCCATCTCAACTTCGTCGAAGAGATCGTCGAAGAGGACCTCCGCACCGGCAAATACGGCGGCCGCGTCCACACTCGCTTTCCGCCCGAACCGAACGGCTATTTGCACATTGGCCATGCCAAGAGCATCTGCCTGAATTTCGGCCTGGCGAAAAATTACTCGGGGCTGTGTAACCTGCGCTTCGACGATACCAATCCCAGCAAAGAGGACGTCGAGTATGTCGACTCGATCAAGGACAGCGTTCGCTGGCTGGGGTTCGATTGGGAAGACAGGATGTTCTATGCCTCGGACTACTTCGAGCAGCTTTACCAGTGGGCCGAGCAACTGATCCAAGAGAGCAAGGCCTACGTCTGCGATCTCAACGCCGAGCAAATGCGCGAGCATCGCGGCACGCTCACCTCGCCCGGCAAGAACAGCCCCTACCGCGACCGGCGGAGCGACGAGAGCCTGGACCTGTTTCGACGGATGCGGGCCGGCGAATTCGCCGATGGCTCGCGCACGTTGCGGGCCAAGATCGACATGGCCTCGCCGAATCTCAACATGCGCGATCCGGTGCTCTATCGCATCCTGCACGCCACGCACCACCGCACCGGCAACGCCTGGTGCATTTACCCCATGTACGATTTTACGCACGGGCAATCCGACTCGATCGAAGAGATCACGCATTCGATTTGCACGCTCGAGTTCGAGAACCATCGCCCGCTATACGACTGGTTTCTGGACGAGCTGAAGATTTATCGTCCGCAGCAGATCGAATTCGCCCGGCTTAATCTTACCTACACGATGATGAGCAAGCGCAAATTGCTGGAACTGGTCGAAGAGGAGCGGGTCAGCGGTTGGGACGACCCGCGCATGCCCACGCTGGTGGGGCTGCGCCGGCGCGGCTATACGCCCGAGGCGATTCGTAGCTTTTGTGAGCGGATTGGCGTGGCCAAGTTCAATAGCGTGATCGACGTGCAAGTATTGGAGAACGCCATTCGTGAAGACCTGAACCGCCGGGCACCGCGGGTATTGGCCGTGCTCAGGCCGCTGAAGGTGGTGATAGACAACTACCCGGCCGACCAGGTCGACGAGTTGGACGCGATCAACAATCCCGAGGACGCGACGGCCGGCACGCGCAAGGTTCCCTTCACGCGCGAGCTGTACATAGAGCGCGACGATTTCCGCGAGGATCCGCCGAAGGAGTTTTTCCGGCTGGCGCCAGGACGCGAAGTGCGCCTGCGGTACGCCTACCTGGTGACTTGCATCAGTGTGGTCAAGGACGAGAAGACCGGCGAAGTGAGCGAACTGCACTGCACCTACGACCCAGCCACGCGCGGCGGCAACACGCCTGACGGACGAAAGGTAAAAGGGACAATCCACTGGGTCTCGGCCTCGAAGTCTTTGCCGGCCGAAGTGCGCGTGTACGACCACTTGTTCACCAAGCCCGACCCCGGCGACGTGTCCAAGGGGGGAGACTATCGAGACAATCTCAATCCGCAGTCGCTAGAAGTGCTGAACGGCTGCCGGGTGGAACCATCGCTGGCCACGGCCTGCGGCGAAGAACGGTTTCAATTCGAACGGCAAGGATACTTCTGCGTCGACTCCGTAGACTCGACGCCCGAGCAGCTCGTCTTCAATCGCACCGTGTCGTTGAAAGACACCTGGGCGAAAATCGAGAAGGGCCAGAAAAAGAAGTAGCGAATCCGTTCGCACGGCCGAGCGGATTGCGAAGCGTGCGGATCGCGGTCAGCCAATAAGCTTTCGATCCGCAGATTACGCAGAGAACACGCACGTCGTGAAGCCATCCGCCGCTTAGGCCGGGCGTACCGCGCAGCGTTCGCAGGCTTCGGGATCGAATGCCTGCGGCCGTTGCGCGGCGGGCTAGTATTTCGAGCGGGAGCCGAAGCCGCGCATGCAGAACAGCCCGAACAACACGACGCCGAACAGCACCCACATCCATTGGTGGCTGTTGAGGCGATCGAAATACAGCAGCGTCTTATTTACGAAGTGCCACATATTTGCCGGCCGACACGCCCACCCGTGGTTGCCAAGGTGCTACGAGGGGTAACTGCCTTATCGAAAAGAATAGGTCAGTCATGGCGCCAGGCAGGAGCCGCGGCTGGCATTTCATTCTCGGCGGCCCGCACGTCCGGCAGAACAGGCCCGACCGACCGGCCGCCATGCGCCTTTATAGGTCCGCTTGCGAGGGGTGGACCGGGGGGTATAATTCACCGCTTCAACCACCCGGGGGCGTAGCTCAATTGGTTAGAGTACCGGACTGTCGATCCGGTGGTTGCGGGTTCGAGTCCCGTCGCCCTCGCTACTACCGTTAAAGGACTTACGACGAAAGTGTACCGGACTATACATCCGGTGCATTTGTTAGGACGGACCGTTCAGTCGCGCCCAGGGGCGTAGGTGCCGCGTGTTGGTTTGCCGGTGAACTCACCGCCTTACTCAACGAATTCAGCGCGGCGCTTCGCTTCCTGGGCGCGATCGATCGGCATAATCGGGCCGTTCAGTCGCGTCCAGGATTGATCGCGTCGCGTGTCCTGTTGCCGGTGTATTCACCGCCATACGTGACTCAAGCAACGCGGCGCCGATCTGCCCCTGGGCGCGATCGAACTGCCCCTTGAAAACTCTATCTCGAAAAAAAGGGGCCGCATGCAAATTCCTAAATGGCTTTCGCCTCGCGCCCAATTGCCGACGGCCGCCGCGGCGCCTCCGCTCAAGGGATCAATCGGCTCGGTCAAACGAGGTATCTCGAAGAGCCTCGCCATTTGGAAGTCGGTTCGCGATCCGATCGAGATCGAACGTCGTAAGCGCGAGCGCGAACAGGCGCGGAAGAAGGCGGAGCGCCGCGCGCTGGCGGGATGTCTCGCCGTCATTCTTATAGTCGGCTCAGGACTTTTCCTTTACGGATTTCAGCGTAATCCGACTTCGGACGGCGCAAACGCGAAGCCCGCGCTTTCGCCGCCAGCTTACATCGCGGCGCCGGCGCTCGGCCCGGTTTCCATCGACGCGACCGAACCGGATGTTCCGAACTATGCGTCGAAGGAGCGCGGCGGCGCCGAACGATCGAGCGGTCCGGTATCGGTTAAAGGCTACTTCCGCAAGGACGGCACATACGTGGATGCGCACACGCGGCGCCGCCCCGGGAAATAGCGCGCCGCCTGTCAGCAGAGTTTGTCCCACGGACCGCACGTTTCGAGCCATTTCTCGTGCGCGGACGTCGCCGACGGCGGCTCGATATCAATTACGTCCCGTAGCTCGAATCTGGTCTTCAACGTGCAGTCGCGCACATAGAATTCGGTCGTCCGATCGATCCGGCGCGCGCCCTTTGGCCCGCGATACACGGTCGGCGCGAGCAGCCGGAACCCGACCTCGGAAAGCTCCGTGTCGGAAAAAAGCGTCGTGTGACGCTGCGCGAGGATGACGGCCGAGGGCGATGCGAACAATCGACAAAAAGAATCCATCACCGCCAGCCGCCAGTCGACGAAATCCGGATGGAGAGCAAACCGGTAAAGGTACACGATCTGGTCGCCGCCGGCGGTGAACTCGTCGTCGCGGAAACATCCATGCTCGTCGAGAACCGCCGCGTAGGCTGCCTCGAGGCCTGAGCTATCGGCATCGGCGACGTCCCACGGGTCGTCGCCGAGCTCGTCGATCTCTCCCGGCCGGAGCTCGTCCGCCAGGATCCTCCCCACCGTAAACTCTTCGCGCGCGCCGGGCTCAGGATCATCAACGATCGCATGTACGTCGACCCTCCAGGGAATCGTCGCCTGCGCACTGTCGTACCGCGTAATGTTGAACTCGTGATGCGCGGATAACCACATGTCCTGCTCCCTTTCGTAGCCCTTGGCGCCACGCCGCAAGCATAGCACGCGACCCGACCCCGCGGGAAATCGTGTTGACTCTCTGGCGCCGCGCGGTAGACTCACGCCCGAATTCGTTGAGTGCGCGGGCTTCGGCCCGCGCGAAATTGGCGGTGAGTCTCTGATCGGCCCTAGCGGGGAGCGTGCTTTCTTTTTTGCGACTGCGAGTCCGCTCCTCTTTTTCGCTCGGCGCGTCCCGATTCAATGCGGGGCAGCGGCCGCGCGGCTCTTAGGCTGACCGGCGCCCACCGAAATCGCGTTTCTCTTTTGAACGTTTTCGGTTGTTGGTCAGCAGCTGCCATTTACCCGCCAATTTCTGGCGGCAGAGAGCTGCAGGTTTTCTGTCCCGCATTGATCGGGCTCATCGCGCGCGCCCCAGGCGCGCCGGCCCTGCGCTGAATCGTCGCCGCGCCTGCCACGTGGATCGCTGTCGCGCGCCGCACGATTTCGGACGCTCAGGACTGGCGCGCCGGCGGGCGCGCGCGGGCCAGGGTAAAGGCCGCTATTGCGCCACGGTGTAGGTGCTCGAGCCAATCGCTCGTATTCACCCGCACCTGGAGCCAGCACATGACGACGCGACAAATCACGACGGGCGCGGAGGCGCCAGCGCTATGCGAGCAGCCGTTTCGTGTCTTCAATCCGGAATCCGCGCCGGGCGATCCGCGCGACTCGTTGGGCCTTTCGCCGGCGATGACCCTTGCGGAATTCTTTGCGCGATTCGTCAAGGCGGTCTGGTTCCGGGAGCGCGGCGCGAGCCGTTCCACGATCGCCGAGTATCAGCAATCGATCGACTACTGGGTCGCTTTCACGGCCGATCCGCGGCTGATCGACGTCGACGACAAGCACACCAGCGACTTCGTGGTGGCGCTGCAAACGCTGCCGGGAATGAAATCGGAAACGACTCTCTCGCCGCATACGGTGGCGAAGCACTGCCGGCACGTGCAGACCTGCCTGTCGCTGGCCGGACCGCGCGGTCCGCGCAACAAAAAAGCCCAGCGATTGCTCGTCGAGGTCCCCTACCTCGATCCTCCCGAGGCGATCGCGGAAGAGGTCGAAGACAATTTTACATTGGCCGAGATCGAGGCCTTGCTGAAGGCCGGGCAGGCGATGAACCTGCCGCGCAAGCTGCCGGTGGCGCATGCGATCTGGTGGCCGTCGCTGTTGCTGGCTTGCTACAACGTGGCCGAGCGGCGGGGCGGAATGTTGCGCGTCACCTGGGCCGGCCTGTTGCTCGACCGTCCGGAGAAATATCCGCACGGCCGCTTGCGCTTCGGGCGTTCGATTCGCAAGGGAAAGAAGCGTTCGCAGACGGTCCCGCTCAACGAGATCTCGCGCGCGGCGATCGAGATCATGCGCACGGGGCGCGAGCGGGCCATCGAGCTCAATCCCGGGTTGCCGATCTGGGGCTGGCCCTCCGGGCGCGCCGATCGCGAATGGGGGAGCTGGTCGAATTTCCACAAGCTGTTTCGGGAATCGCTCCTGCCGGCGGCAGGCATTCCTCCCGAGCGCCGCTTCGGCCTGCACGGCCTGCGCAAGGCGGCAGCCACGGAAATGGCGGAGGTATCGCTGCTCGCCTCGCAGTTCCTGTTGGGCCACCAGAACGCGGCCACCACGATGCGCAGCTATGTCGGACGACAGCAGCTCAATTCGGGTGTGCAGCAATTGAAACAACCCTCGGGCGCCGCGGCGGCGCTCGATTCGCAACAGCGACGGCTCTTCGATTGACGCCAGCAGGAAGGAGTCCGGCCGATGGCAAGTTCTAAATCAACGGCGCCGGCGTGCGACCCGCGCGACCGCCGCTTGGACGATGCCCGCACCTGGCTGGAGGCCAGCCTGGTGGGCGTTCTCGAGGGAGCGATCGTCGACGCCGAGTTCCGCGGCCTGCGGTTGCGCGAGCGGACGTTCGACCGGCTCGATCGGTTGGCCAACCATATCGCGCGAGTCGTCCTGGCCCCGAGCGCGAACGGAAAAGGGGAATAGGAAAGTGGGATACCGCGAACGCGACCAGGTGGTGACCACGATCATCTGCGGCATGGCCCTGGAGGCCGGCATGTCGCTGTTGGCCATGCTGGTGGCCGACGTGCGCCGCGGCTGGTTGTCGGCGCCGCCGCCGGCCAGGAAAAGCACCGCTTCATTTCCGGGGAAATAACGCATGGGAATCCTACGCAAGGCGGCCGACGCGGCCCCCAGGCATGTGATCAAGCAGATCCAGAAGCTGACCGTGGGCCCGCGCCCGGAGCATGGTCCGCCGGCCCTGATGCTGTCGGTGCACCTGACCGAGCTCGAGCGGTGGGACTTCGATATCGAATCGGCCGAGCAATGCGACAAGATCGTCCGCAACATCCTGCGCGTGAAGCGTCGCATCTGGGGGCGCGCGCGCGCAGCCAGCCTTCGCGTCGCCGACGGCACCCAAGGAGGGCCGCCCAAATGAGGCTGCGAACGTTTTGCCACCACGGAGACGCGGAGGCACCGAGAAACCCCCAGAAAGGAGTCAGCCCGTCTGCTCAGCGCCTCCGTGCCTCTGTGCCTCTGTGGTCTGCGGTCTGTTGGGATTTCCTAGCGCTTCAAATGTCCGAGTGCGCGCAGTCGGCCGGCGCCGCCAGGTTCCTGCCCCACCTGGCGAACGTTGCCATTTGTTTGCCGACTGCGCGCGCTCGTTCGTTTGCGGCTGGCCACCACGGAGACGCGGAGGCACCGAGAAACCCCCAGAAAGGAGTCAGTCCGTCTGCTCAGTGCCTCCCCGCCCCTGTGGTGGCGCGCCCCGCGGCGCGCTTTTCTGTTTCGTCCCTTTCGGAAAAGGAGTCCGATTGTGCTTTTGAAAACTGCGAAAGTATTTCTGTTCTTGATCATCGCGGCCGTCGCGGCCGCGAGCACCACGCCGGCGCTGGCCCGCTGCCCGCGCCAGGGCTGCGGCAAGCGAGAGCACGCCAAGCTCGCTTGCCTGATGCGGCCCTTGCATTGCCTGCGCGAAGCGCGGAAGGCCAAGCATGGTCGCTGCGGGCCGGGCGAGATGGCCAGCACCGCGCCGGCCGCGGCGCCGGTCGACGCGCCGATCGACGATGCGGCTCTGTGACAAATTGCCTAGCGGGCGGCGGGAAGGCCTCCTACCGGTTTGGGCCGCGCGAAGATCGTTTCTCCGCACCCGCCGCCGCTTTTTTTCTAACGCTGTTCACCACGGAGGCACAGAGACACGGAGCCCTTGAATCGGCGGGGTTGGATGAGCCCGCACAATTTGGGAAACGCCGGGGAGTCGATAACGCCTCTGCAATAGCACACCTGTCGTCGCGGCGAACGCAGCGGGGAAAAATCCCCCGTAAGCACAGCCAGAGCTGGGCGAAGCACGCAATCGACTTTGATCCGCCAAATTGGCCGCCTGCGCGATCAGGCGGAGCAGGTTCGATTCCTGCATTTGCTCCGTGCCTCCGCGTCTCCGTGGTTCCATTTCTTCTTTAACAAGGACGTTCCCATGCTCGTTCTCGCGCGAAAGCAACGACAGAAGGTGCGGTTGATCATCGGCCGCACGGTGGTGGAAATGACGGTACTGCGCTTTGACGGCCAGACGTTGCGACTAGGCTTCGAGGCGCCGGCCAACGTGAAGATCCTGCGCTCGGAATTGACTGACCGCGCCGCCTGACCATCGCTCCAAGGAAGGACTGATCCATGGGGTTTCCCGAACGCGCGCCTTCCGCGCGCGACAAAACCTGGGAGCTATTGAGACGCTGGCCCGGTCTCCGCGGCGAGGCGAAGATCGCGGCCAAGTTCCTGTGGGAATCGCTGGCCTACGGCCAGGAGGCCCTGCTCGACGTCGTGCCGGCCGACGTGGCCGCCGACCAGGGAACCAGTGGCACAAGCGGCGTCCGCTGCCTGCGGGCGCTCGACAAGGCGGGATTGATCGACGTTCTAAAATGCGGCGTGGGCCGCTGGACGGTGCGGGTCAAGGACCCGGCCGTCGTCGCGCGTGCCTGCAAAATCGAGATCGACGGCCAAGGCTCCCTGTTTGACGATGATCAAACCGGTGCGGCTGATGAGCAAGATCACGACCAGCGGCACGCGCCGGGCACGGACGCCCATCCTTTCGGCGCACCGGGGGGCGGCCCGCAAGCAGCGGGCGCGCCCTCCGCGCCGAATACTTTGGCCCACGGCCCACCGCCCGGAAGCGTGACGCTTCCGTTACGGATCCGTGACGGATGCGTTACGGATCCGCCGCGGCCGCCGCTCGCGCAATCGCGCCCGCGTACGCGCGAAGACCTAGACCTTGAAGGTATTTCTACAAGAGACCTTGTCTTAGACCTTGCGCCCGACCTTGCGCCAAAACTCGACCTCGACGCGCACCAGGCGGCGCGCGCCGGCCGCGGATCCGTAACGGATGCGTGCTCGATCGGCGCGGCGCTGGCCGACTACGCGCCCCCCTCGGCCGACCAGGCCGTGCGCATGCTAGGGGAGCTGGCGGCCTCGATCGAGCGGCGCGTGGCCGACCCGCTGTTGCATAACGGGCCCATCCTCCGCGTGGCCAACGCGGTCTATAGCGGCACGCCGGCGGTGCGGGCCAAGGTGCAACGGATCCTCGAGGAGCTCGACGCGCATCGCCGTGCGGGGACGCTTGCCCATCCAGAGGCACCGCGGCGGTTTTTCATCGGCGCCTGCAAAACCGGATTGCACGAGCTCAACGTGCGCTGGCTCGAGTGCCTGCCGGATCCGGCGATCGGCCGCGCTGTCGAAGCGCGCTATCTGCCGCGGAGGGCGCCGTGATGACGTTTTGCAAAGCGCCCTTCTGCGTTAACCAGGTCGATGAAGTTAAGTTATTCTGCGCGCAGTGCTGGCAGCGCGTGCCCGGCTGGCTCAAGGACGAGATCGTCGACGCGGTCACCGACGGCGACGTCGACCTGGTGGCACTTCTGCTGCGCGAGGCCGAGCGGCGGTTGGGGCTGGCCGCGCGGCTGGCGTCGCTGCGAGCAGGCCTGGTCGGGCAACCGGAGGAAATATGACGGTCCTGCTTTTCGAAAGACGGTTCTGGCAGCCCGTGGTATCGGGCGAGAAGGTGCATTCGATCCGCCGCACGCGCAAACGCCCGATCGTTCCGGGCGAATCCCTCAGCCTCCGCGCCTGGGAAGGGCGCCCCTATCGCTCGCGGATGCGCGTTTTATGCGAGGAGACTTGCATCGCGGTCCGCGAATGTTGGATCGACAGGAGCGGCATCGTCATCGATCAGCAGCGCTTCGGCGAGCCGGACGAGCTCGACGCGTTTGCCAGGAGCGACGGGTTCGCGAGCTGGGAGCACATGAAATTGTATCGGGACTTTTTCTACCGCCTGCCATTCGCGGGCGACCTCATCCAATGGGGCGCGCACCCGCTGCTCGCGCACCTGGCAATCCACCTGCCCGCGAAACCCTTTCGAGGGAGAAGGCCATGAGCGCGCGCCCGAAACGGAACGTGCGCAAGCGGCACATCGACGCGGCGGTCCCTGCGGATCTTTACCAGCGCACGCGCCTCATCGCCGCGCGCCATCACCAGACGCCGGGCGAGCTCGTGGCCGACCTTATCGACAAGCACATTCCCGAGCAGGTGTGCCGCGTTTGCGGCTGCAGCCACTGGGATCCGTGCATCGACTCCGAGACCGAGGAGTCGTGCGCGTGGGCTCCTCCGGCGTTTGATATTTGCACCGTGTGCGCGAAAGCGCAGCGGGGCGCCCGCGGTTCCTCTCTTTGAAAGGAGATCGACGTGATTGGCTTCGACAAACTGGCGCAGAAGGCGGCGCGGCGGAACGGGAATGGCAACGGCCATCATCCCGGGCTCAGCGATCGCAAGCTGGTGGCGGGAGATCCCGACGCCTACGACAATCGGGCTCGCGGCGAAGGAGAAGAGGATTTACCACGGAGGCCACGGAGCGCACGGAGCGGAAAGAAAAATGGGACCAATGGCGCCGCGCATCCCTCTTCCCCCGTGTCCGCCGTGCCCTCCGTGGTTAATTCTTCCGCCTCTTTGGTTAATTCTCAGTCCTCAGCGGTTAATTCTACGGATGCTGAGATGCGGCAGATCAAGATCTCGCTGATCAGCCCGTCGCCGGCCAACGCTCGCAAAACGTTCGACCAGGCAAAGCTCGAGGAGCTGGCCGCGTCGATTCGCGCGCATGGGATCCTACAGCCCGTCTCCGTGCGGAGCCGCGGCGACGGCTATGAGCTGGTCGCCGGCGAGCGGCGCTTTCGCGCGGCCAAGCTGGCCGGCTTTACCGCGCTGCCGTGCCTGCTGCTCGAGGTCGACGACCGTCAGGCCCACGAGCTGGGGCTCGTCGAGAACCTGCAACGCGAGGATCTCAATGCGCTCGAGGAGGCGCAGGGCTTCGAGGCCCTGCTCAAACTGCGCGGCTGCACGCAGCAGGAGCTGGCCGACTCGCTGGGCTGCTCGCAGGCCAAGATCGGGAACGCCTTGCGATTATTAAAACTGCCGGCCAAGCCGTGGCGGCAATGGCTCATTTCCGGGGAAATAACGGAACGGCACGCGCGAGAGATCGTCCGCGCCGTCGAGGCGCCCAAGGCGCTCGCCGACCTGGCGGCGGATATCAAGGACCAGCTGAACCCCCATCATTGGCGGCGCGGCCTCTCGTCGGCCGAGCAGCTGGCCGAGGACGTCGACCAGGCACTCGAGCAAACGACGTATCCGGTCGAAGGGACCTTGTGGAGCAACAAGGCGCACAAGGACATTCCGTTGCCGGCGTTCACGCCCGAGCAGCTCGAGCGGCTGGCCGTAGTCACGGTGGGGAGGGGGGGCAAACAGGAAAAGCGCGCCACCAACGCGAACCTGTTCGAGGAGATCTGGGACGCGCACGTCGAATCGTACGCCGCGCGGAAGGCCAAACGGGAGGACGTCCGCGACAAGAAACATTCCGCTGGGACCAAAAAGCTTTCGCCGGCCGAGGCCAAGAAAGCGGCTGCGACAAAGGCCCGGCAATTCCGCGACCGGCTCGATCGCTGGCGCACCGACTGGATCCGCTGGCTGTGCGGCGAGCGCGTCACGCGCGGCGATATCCATGTCGATTATGCGTGTGAGCGGTTGATCCTCCTGCTGGCGAGCGGGATTGTGCACGCCGGCACGATGGATTCGCTACGTCGCGACGCCTTGCGAGGCGCACTGCTTGCGGGTCCGAAGCCCGCGCACGGCGCCAAGGCGCTTTACGGCGCACTGGGCGATACGCCAGACCAGTTCGTCGGCCAGGTCGGCCTGTCATTCGTGCGGCGACTGCTGGTGACCGGCTGGGCGCAGGCCGAGCGGTGCACGAACCGCCCCGACGCCGTGCCGCTGCTGCCTCCCGACGTCGTCGAGATGTTCGCCCGCGAGCTGTCGATCGACGTCGCCGCGGCCTGGAAGGGGCAGCATCCCAGCAAGGACCGGCCGCCTGGCGACGAAAACGGCAAGCGCCAGGCGTTCGCCGGCCCGCTCACCGAGGAGTATTTTCGTATTCACACGGGCGAGCAGCTGGCCGTGTTAGCCCGCGGCTGGGGCGTGTACGTCAAAGACGGGGAGCCGAAAAGCGGATTAGTAAAACGTCTTCTGGCCCAGCAAAAAGTTCTGCCGCTGCCCGCGGAGGTCAAGCCGGTCAAGGCGGCCCGCGCCAAGCCGGCGAAGAAAAGTCGGGCGAAGGCCATGAAGGATCAACCACGGAGACGCGGAGACGCGGAGAAAGGTACGGTGTCGAGATGAGCGATGAGCTCTGCGCGCGGCGATTGAACGAGGCGCTGCGAAACCACCCCGGCGTGGATCTGCAGCTCGACGCGAAAGCGGCCGTGATCGTCATGTCGCAATTGCAACTGGCGTTGCGTCATCCGGGCAACTGCGGCACGAGCTCGCTCATCGCGCGCGCCGTGGCCGACAATTTAATCCAGCTATTGGCGATGGGAGACGCCGAGGTCGAGCGACTGCTACGGCTCGGCGACAACCCTCACTTTGACCGCCCGGTGCCGAACGCATCGCGCAACTGAACGTTTTTTACCACGGAGACACGGAGTGATGAGCAGGCGCGGGGGAAGTTGTCCGCAGTGCGCGCGGTGCCGTATGCCGCTTTATTATTTGACGTCATCGCGGCGGCTGGTCTGCGAGCGGGGGCACGCGCCGTTCGTCGAGGATCGTGAGGACGCCGAGGCCGTGTTCGCGGCCTTGTGCCGCGAGGTGGTACGCGTCGGGAACGTGATCGATCAATCGCGCGTGAAGCTTTCTAAGCGTCCTTGGGAGCGGCGCTCGGCCGTCGTCGAATGGCGGCACGCCTACGCCGCGGCCCGCGGCGAATTTCTCAATAGCGTCGATCTGCAAGGGAGCAAGCGATGAACACGGCGCCGCAATTCAAACGCTTCGGTCTGGCGCTGGCCGTATGGTGGAGCGTTGTCGTGCTCGTGGCGCTAGTGCTTTCCGGCTGGCGCCTTGCGCATCCGTCCTACTCGAGCCCGGCGATCTGCACCAATTGCGACCGGGGCGCCGTGAAAATACCGAAGGGCACGGCGCGGACCGATTTCGAATTCAAGGGTGCCACGTGCGCGAGCTGCGGCTGCCGCGTCCGAGGCCCGTCCGCGTTTCGTTAGACTATTGGGCTAGTGAACTTTTGAACGAAGGGAGGCGAGACGTGGCTCTTGTGACGTGCGATAAGTACATCAAAGCCGCAGAGCGGTACTTCGAGGCGGTTGGTGAGTCGAGGGATGCCGAGGATCGCAGGCGCAGGGCGGATGCCGACTATGCGCAGGCCCGCAAAAGGATTGATACGCTTACCGACGAGCTGGCGAACTGCGTCGGACTAAATCGGCCGGTGATGGTGTTCCTGGTGAAAGGCAAATACGTCGTCGTCAGCAGGCGATGCGTTGATGGCCATGACGCCTTGCCCGAGATCAATATTGCAGATCAGCCGTAGAGTCTATTGGGCTAGTGAACTTGGAGGGGATGATGGCTGAAAAGATCACTGCCGAGAACATTCTCGACAAACTTAAGTTGCACCCGTTCACCGAGACACCGGCTGTATGCTTGGTGGCTCACCAGGAAATTAAACGACTCCGTGACGAGCTAGAACACGAAGTGCATCGTGGCATTGCGCTGCGTAGGATGGTCGAGCAAGGATCTTCTGAGGAACGGTCTATGGTCGTCAGGCTGCGTGGCTTGCTCGTGCAAGCATTGCCGCATGTTGTCCCATTGGTCCACCGACTCGACGGCAGCGCACAACCGAACGAACTGGTCCAGCAAATAACGCAAGCCGTGAATGACGCAAAAGACTTAGTGACAGTCCCCTAGCCTGCTTAGGTAGGTGACCGCGGGCGCTCCGTGCCTCCGCGTCTCCGTGGTGCGCGTTCACTTCTTCCGCGCCCGGCCGGGCGCATACTCCAGCGGCACGATTTGCGGCGAGCGCGGGTTGTGGCCGCAGCGGTCGCACTTCAGATAGCGGACGCGCACGTCCTTCAAGCGATCGACGTGCGAGGACGTACAGCGAAACAGTCCCCGGCACCGGCCGCGGCCACGCTTCCGCCCGCACGTTTCCCCCAGTCTGGCCATCAGGGGTAATGCTACACGGGGCGCCGCGCGCGAATGAAGGCGAAAACGGCCGTGCGCGGATACCTATTTCCCGGGAAATAACCGCGGCCCGGCCGAAAGTTGCCAGGGCTGGCAACCACGGCGCGCGGAATCAGCCGGGCCGTCGACTATCACAGACCCCGATGGCCGCGGCCTTCCGAGCGAGGGACAGGGAACAGGCTTATTCCACCGTCCATCCGTGGCGAGCGCTGATTCGCTACGGGAATGGTAGGTGGCCTTTTGTTATTCCCCTCATGGTGATCGCGAGATCGCCGCACGCGGGAATAGCAAAACTTCCCGCGACTCTCTCGTCGCGATTGCGACCGCGACCCCGACAGCGCAGGGCGCACCACACGCCCACGTCGCCAGCCCCCCATGCCTAAACCGGAGGTCGTGGCCATCGCTCCGCTTCGACGCGATCGCTGGGCCAGCGACCTGGTTGCGGCCGCGGGCATCGATCCGCAGCAGGTGCGCAGCACCCAAGCGGACGCCGCGGCGGCCGTCGCCGAGGTGCGCCGTGTGGTGTTCGCGATTGGCAGCTTTTTTCCGACCGCAACTCACGCTCACGAAGGAGCCCACGCCATGTCCAAGACCGACCGCCTGATCGGCAACCGTCATCCCCGCGCCGCCCTCAGCGCCGTCACCACGCGCCTGGCCGTCCGCGCCGCGGTCAACAGCGGCAAGTTCACCGGCGACCAATTGGCCGCGTTGAATGAGGCCCTACAGGACGACGACGTGTTGAGCGTGCTCTCCGAACAAGCTTCGCAGGCCGGCCTCGCCGACCCGACCGATCCGACCACTCCCGCGCCCAAGCGCGACTGGGCTGGCTTCTTCGCCGCCTTCGGCGATTTTCTGGTCAAGGTCATGCCCGTGATTTTGCACCTGATTCAACAGCTGGGCGGCATGACCGGCACGACGGCCGTCGCCAAGGCCTCGGAGCACGCCTCTTCCAGCTCCTCGTCTAGTTCGTCGAGCATGGTCCTCCGTTCGAGCGAGCTGGACCTGATCCGCCAGATCAGGAGCATGCACCCCGACCACCAAGCGCGGTTCGCCAAGATCGGCGACGGCTCGATCGCCAAGGGGATCGGCAACCTGATCCAGGTGCTTTCGGCCAACGGGCCGGCGCTGGCTTCGATCTTGAAAGTGCTGTTGCCACTGGCGACCGGCGCCTAGTCGGCCGGCCGCTTTTCGCTCGCGACTCTTCGATCGGGTACGAACCACCAGCAAGGAGCTGCGCCGTGATCACTGTGGCAATTGTCAACACGTCGTCGGTCGTCGCCGACGCCGATCTGGCTCTGATCGTGGCGGCCCTGCAGGTGCAGGTCACGCGCGACTTTGCGCCCATCTATGGCTACGACGCGCACCTGCTCGCCGTGAGCAAGGGGGGCGCCGTGCCGGCCGGTGCGTGGACGCTCGACATCGCGGACAACGCCGACGAGCCGGGTGCGCTGGGCTACCACCAGACCACGCTCGGCCTGCCGTGGGGCATCGTCGGCGCGAAGGACGATCTTTCGGCAGGCGGCAGTCTGTCGGTCACGATCAGCCACGAGCTCTTGGAGATGCTGGCCGACGCCTATGTGACCAGCGTGGCCCTGATCGACACGCCGATCGGCGGTTTCCGCGGCGGCATGATGGCCGTCATCGCCTACGAGGTGTGCGACGCGGTGGAGGCTGACAACCTCGGTTACACCGTGCTGGTGCAGGACGGCGCGGGCAACAGCCATTCGGTCGTGGTCTCCGATTTCGTGCTCCCCTGGTGGTTCGGCGGCGACGTGCCGGCGAGCTCGGCAGGGAAGTACTCCTTTACCGGCGCCTGCACCGTTCCGTTCGGCATCGACCGCGCCGGCGTGCACGGCCTGCTGCCTGGCGGCTACATCGGCATTATGCAGGTGCGGGCCTCGGGGGGCTGGTCGACCGTCAACGCACGGCACCAGGATCGCGCGAGCGAATTGGCCGAGCGCCTCGACGAGCTTTTGCCGGGCCACACCGCTCATATCCTTTTGCACGGCGGCGTGACGCAGGACCGCCAAGCGATCCCGCGGGCCAGCCGGCGGGCGAGGATCCTCAAACAGCTGGCCGGCTAGACGCATTCACGCTCCAGACCGGCGCCCAACGGAAGCCGAATACCGACGTCCCCAAAAACGGGAAAAGCAAAAAGTGATCTGTGATCGGTTTGGTGCTGAGCTGCACGCGGGAGACGCGGTTGCGGTGCGCGCCGAGATCATGGGGGTCGCCAGCGAGGCGGACGCTTATCTCGATCTGCGATTGACGATGCCTCCGGGCACGGCGCTCGCGCAGCGACTGTCGCTGTACGCCAACCAGGTGGAAAAGATTCTGCCCGGCCACTGCCGGCTGGGCGCGGTGACCGAGAAGCCGCTGTTCATGAGCGCCCATCAGCGCAGCCCGCACTGGCGCAGCGTGCGCGAGGCGTTCCTGCGTGACCATCCGGAGTGCGCAGCGTGCGGCGGCACGGCCGACCTCGAGGTGCACCATCGACGGCCGTTTCATATCGAGCCGACCTGGGAGCTGCTCCCGGCCAACCTGATCACGCTCTGCGAGACGCCGAGCCGGCACTGCCATTTCTACGTCGGGCACCTGCTCGACTGGCACGCCTTCAACGTGCACATCGCGGGAGACGCGGAATTCTGGCGCAAGCGGATCCGCGAGCGGAAGTACGAACAGAAGACGCACCACGGAGGCACGGAGGCACCGAGTTAAAAAACGCGCGCAAAACTTTCCGTTTGCTATTTCGCATCGTCACTTTTTCCCAGTGTCTCCGTGACTCTGTGCCTCCGTGGTGAACCATGCTCGTCCTTAGTCGCAAACGTGATGAATCGATCGTGATCGGCGACTCGATCGTCATCACCGTGGTCGAGGTGCGCGGCGACAAGGTGCGGCTGGGGATCTCGGCGCCGAAGGACGTGCCCGTCCATCGCCTCGAGGTCTACCAGGCCATCCAGCGCGAGAATCTGCGCACGGGCGACTCCGCGGCCGCGGCGGCCAATAGCGCGCAGGAGGTGCGGCCATGATCAGCACGCTCGAGCATCTGCTGCAGATCGCCTTCTTCCTTTCGCTCGTGGCCGTTGTGCGGGCCTCGCGTCGCCCACGGCAGCCGCTTCATCCCAAGGCCCTGAAGCTAGCCCAGCACGCCCAGGCATCGCGCCTGCGGCCCGTGGTGGCGCGTATGATCATCGATCTGCACGTGGCCGAGGGCGTGATCATGGGCGCGAAGGCGCTGCGCGGCGCCACGTCGTTAGTTTCGGCGGCGTTCGCTAGCCTATTTTGCCTGGCTTGCGCGTTTGAAATTGCCCTGCCAGCAAGCCACGCAAGCGCCGACGACGTCGCGGTGACCGTCAGCGCCGAGGCGGCCCGGGTGCGGCTGGGGTACGAGATCTACTTCGACGCCGGCGTGCTGTCGCTCGAAGGGACGATGAGCTGCGCGAGCTGCCACAAGCCCGATCCCAAGTTCGGTTATTCGGACGGCCTGCGGGTGGCCATCGGCCAGCGCGGTGCCGCCGGCTCGGGCCTGGGCCTGCTGGGCGTGCGCAACGTGCCGTCGCTCGTGAACGTCGGCGACAAATATGGGCACGCCTGCAATGCGGACGGCCGGGCCGGCCTCGGTAACGCCTGCCTACAGGCCGTGGCCGACCCGTTGGTGCTCGGCATGCCGAGCGTTGCGGCGGCGGTCGACCGGGCGAACACGCGGGAGCGATACCGGCAGCTGTCGCGCATTGCCTTCGGACACGAGACTCTGTCCGAAAAGGAATTTCGCGCCTGCGTAGTGGCGTTCCTCAAGACGCTCCGCTCCGACGACCTCCCGGCCGACCGTCTCGCCAAAGGACTTCCCACGGCGCTGCCGCCCGCACCGCTGCGCGGCTGGAAGATTTTCCAAACGCATTGCGTGAGCTGCCACCAACCTGAAAACGGTTGGCGCGACTTTAAGTATCACAACGTGGGCATCGCCAGCCGCTCGCGCTCGAGCGATCGCGGCCGCGGTGCCGTGACGAACGTCGCGTCGGACGATTTTTGTTTTGCAACTCCCTCATTGGCAGAGTGCGCGAAGAGCCCCCCCTACATGCACGACGGCTCGCTCAAGACGCTGGCCGACGTCGTGGCGTTCTTTGGCGCCGGGGGCCGCTACATCGTGAACGGCCGCGTGTTGCGCGATCCGGATATCGACCCCGAGGTCGCGGCGATCGAGCTAGGCGCGGCCCAGCAGGCCGACCTGGTGTCGTTCCTCGAGCTGGGATTTCAGGGCGCGGGATATCCCTACCGGGAAAATCCGCATCTATCCCCGCTTTCACCGACTACCGAACGGGGCGCGGCAAACAGGAGTGCCAAGCGATGACGAAGATGGAGCACAAGGGGCGATCGCGCATCGTGCGCCGCCTGTTCGCGGCGCCGGCCGTGGTGATGCTGGGGCTGACGCTCGTGAGCGCGCATTATCCGGTCGACGCGGCCGATGGGCCGCTCGGCGAAGTGCAAAACGTCGCCTTATCGCCGGCCGACGCCGAAAATGGTGCCCCATCACCGGGCAAGTCCTGGGCGCTAGCAGACGCTAAAGAGAACCAATCAAAGAGCGCGCCGGCCGAACCGCCAATCGTTCGCATAAAGGTTCCCACGAGCGTCGAGGTGCACAACCTGGTGCATGTCGAGCTCGAGAAGAGCGGCGGCCCGATCCGCGAGCTCGACATCGTGATCGAGCCCGACGTGCCCAGCGAGAACATGGCGCAGGATCCGACGGACCCGAACAAGTTCGCCTTCGTCGGGGCGCCCAAGATTTACACGATCCGCGTGCTGGCGACGGGCGCGGAAAAAGGCTATTGCCAGTGCGAAGCACGCGTCGCGATCCGCGATCCGCGGCCGCAGCCCGCGCCAGCCGAGACCGCGGCGGCGCCTTCGAAGCCCGAGGACCTGCTGCGCAAATGGGCGCTCGACGTGCCGAGTCGCAATCGCGAGGTCGAGGTGCTGGAAATCGCCAAGGCCGCCCGCGAGGCGGCCCGCGAAGTGCGCGCCGGCCGCGTGCAGCCGGCCAAGGCCGCCGAGGAGTGGGCGGCGGATGCTTATCTGCGTCTCGGATCGGCGCTCAAGCCGTGGAACCAAAGCGCGGGGACGCCGTCGTTCTTCGCGCACGTAAATGATTTGTTTGCCGACAACGCCACGTTGTCGGGCGCCGACCAGGCCAGCTTGCTCGAGAGCCTGGCGGCCATCTTGGAGGGCAAATAGCGCGCGTGCGCTATGCCAGTATTTCCTTTGTGACGGGAGAGAATCATGCGTTCATTTCTGTTGGCGGTAGTGGCGATCGTGGGCGTGGCTCTGATCGCCGGCGAGTCGCAGGCCCGCGTCTTCGGTAACCGCGGCAACATGGTCTGCAACAACAACCAGGCCGCCGGCCCGGTGAAGGCCAAGCAGGTCGACCTGTCGCAGACCGTCGCCCCGCGCGTGCTGCAGGCTGCGCCCGAGGCGGCGCCGCAGATCGTGCTCGCTCCGAAGTCGAAGAGCGGCGTCGATCTGGCTTCGCTGGCCCGCTTGAACGAGCGCACCACGGTCGAAGGCGCCGAGCTCGTCGCCAGTAAATAGTTTTCCTGTTCCCGCGTTGCGCGGAGCGGGTTATCCGCTTCCGATGGGCGCGGGCGATAGGACGCGGACTGCGGGCAGGCCCGCGGCGGTCGGTTCAATTCCGGCCGGTCCGCTTCGACTGTTTTTGTCGTTACAAAAACGGCGAGACGTTTCAGCAACTCGAGCCCCGAGGTGATGTGATGAAGTTTGTATTGATTGTCTTCGCAATTCTCGCGCTGGCCGGCAGCGGCCGCGCCTATGCGGGCAGCTGCTCCTGCTCGGGCGGCGCGCCGACCGCGCAATTGCAAGGCGCAGCCGGCACGCACGTGGAGCGCAGCTCGAGCGTGCACGTCGAGCATCACCGCTCGGGCGGCCGCGCCGCGACGATCCGCGCGAACATGGCGGCCGATCGCGCCGCACGCCAGGCCAAGCGCAGCGCCAAGCTCGACGCGAACGCGGCTCGACTCGCCAGTGCGGCCAGCACTAAGCGAACCGTGACGCGCACGACTGAGTTCCACACGGCAGCGGTCAACGATTGCCCGCAGCCCGTGCCGCCGCCCCTTCCGCAAGCGCAACGCGCACCGTGTGCGGACATTGTGCCCAAGCCATGCCTCGACTAGAGCGAGCGCATTGACGTACGGCGGTCTACCGGCAGGAGCACGCGATGGGTTTGTGGTTTTGGAAAAAAAGGCCGATGGATTTGCCGGAGGTGATTGCGCGCAGCGCGGCCGACCTCGCGTTTCGGCGCTTCCTCGCGGCGGCGCAAGCGCAGGCCCCCGCGATCACCGTCGACCTGAGCGCGGCGCTCGTGGCCAAGTTCAACGACCCGGCCTATCGCGTGCCCGCATCGGAGCGCTGGATCCCTGCCGTCCAGCAAGTGCTGGAAAACCAGAAGCAGCAGAGCCAGGCGATCGCGGAATTAGGCGCCGACCTACAAAAAGTGCTCGCTGCCGTGGCGGCGTTGCAAGAGCTGTTGCCCAAGAAACCAGGCCCCGCAGTGCGCGGGGCGATCTCTTTTCACTTGGAGGGTCCCATGCCTCAGATGAAGTTCGCCTTCCCCGATAACAAGACGGCTGTCGGCACGCTCGACCTGGCCGACGCCTTGAACGTGCAAGGCGCCTCGGTCGATGCGCCGCCGACCTGGTCGGCCGACCAGCCGTTTGTGACGCTCACGCCGGCAGCCGACGGCTTGTCGTGCACGTTCGCCGTCGATCCCACGCAGAATCCGGTCGCCGGCGACATCAACGTCACGGTGGCAGCGACCGCGGCTGGCAATGCCGTGGACGTCGACCCGGGCGTGCTCACGCTCCAGGCCGGCCCGGCCACCACGGGCGAGATCGTCTTCGCCACCGAGTAGCGCCGCAAACTTCCTCACGAGGGAAGCCTGTAGATCTCGGCCGGTGGTCGGGTAATCCCGCCGGCCGAGATTTTATTTCCGCGGAAATGACCACGCGCCCCGGGGCGGCGCCCAACGGAAGCCGAAAGCGAGCCATCGCGATGACGGGAACAGCAAAACGTCCGGGGAAGCAGGCGGCGCTGGAGGCCGCGGGCGCCTGGATTGCGCTCGAGGCGCGGCGCGTCGAGGCCAAGCGGGCAGTCGATGCCATCGAGCGCGAGCAAAAGCTGCACCTGCAGGTATGCGCGGAACGACTGGGAGAAGAGGAGAGCGAAAAGCTGTCGGCCAAGATTTCGCTAGCGCTCAAATGGGGCAGCCCACGCGTGGAGTGGAAGGACGAAGTGATCCGCCTGCAAGGCGCGGATTACGCGGCCGAGCTGCAGAAGCAAGGAAAGCGTTCTAGCAAGGTCGAGATCAAGGTCACGGAGTAGACCGATGCTCAGTCAAGAACGGGTCGACGAGGTGCGGCGCTTGCTGGCCGATCCCGAGCGGCCGTCGCAGCGGCGCATTGCCATCATCACCGGCGTGAGCCGCGCCAGCGTGGGCGCTATCGCCTCCGGCCGGCGCCCCGATTATGCACCGCGCACCGAGCTGCGGGACGACGAGCCCCTAAGTTTTGGCCGGCTGGTTTGGTGCACGGGATGTGGCCACAACGTGTACCTGCTCGCGGGGGAGTGCAAGCTGTGCGCCGATTCTGGCCGCACGCGTAGCTATCTTGAACCACGGCGACAAGTGACCGACCTGCGCTCTGGTCCCCATCGGCGGCCGGGCACAGACCGCTTTCGCGGCGAACCTCCGAGCGGAGCGGACGGCCTGGCCGACGGCGACGAAACGATTGCGCCGCCGATCGACGGCCTGGCGTCGCCCGTCGACCTCGACCGCCGCGGCACGAACCATTTTTAACGAACGACGTGCACCACGGAGACGCGGAGACACGGAGCGCCTGGGGGGAACGATTGAAACCTTTCTGACATTTCTCCGTGGCTCGGTGCCTCCGTGGTAATGCAGAACGTTGACAGGCAGACGCATGTTGTGGGGCATTGAATCATCGGCCGACTGGGCCACCTGGGCGCTGGTGGCCGCGACGCTGGGCATACCGCTGGTGGGCTGGGCTTCCTACGTGTCGCTGCGGTTGGAACGGATCATGACGCGTACCAAGGGGCTGCCGCAGCTGGAACGGCGCGTCGCACGACACGAACGCAAATTGACCTGGCTGCGCGCCAAAATCAGCACGGCGCCACCGCGACACTAGCCGCATGCCCCATCTGCCTCCCACGCATCGACCGCTGTCCCGCGCCGCGCAGGCCAACACGCGCGCCCAGTACGATCGCGATCGCGGCGGCGATCCGCGGCGTGCGTTCTATTCCTCGCGCGCCTGGCGGCGGGCCCGGCTGGCCCATTTGCGGGGCGAGCCGTTATGCCGTGAGTGCGCGGCGCAGGGGCGCGATACCGCGGCTGCCGAAGTCGACCACATTCTGCCGCGCGACCCGCGTTTTCCTGATCGCGACTTGGATCCGGGCAATCTGCAGAGCCTCTGCAAGAAGCACCATTCGCAAAAAACCATGCGCGAGCTCAACCGCCGCAAGAGAGGTTCACCGTGACCGTCGACACGACCAAGTTTCAGCAGGGATTGGAGAGCCCCCCCTCGAGCCAGTCCCTCTGCGTCCCCAGCGACTCGACCGTGCTCACGGGCGTCCGCGGCCTGTACGTCGACGGCGCCGGCGACGTGGCCATCATGCTCCGCGACGACGCCGCGGCGCTTACCTACCACAGCGTGGCCGCCGGCTCGTACATCATCGGCCTGGTGCAGAAGGTGATGAACACCAATACCACCGCGACCGCGATTTACCTTCTCTTCTAGGGCCGGCCGCATATGGGCGCACTGGGAATGGGCCTCCGCTATAGCGGATTCGAAAGCGTGTGCACCGGCCGCGGCCGCTCGGTCGCGCACCGCGCCAACGCGATCTATTGGTGGAATCCGTATCTGCCCGGCACGATCCAGCAACGCACGGTCGCCCGGCTCACCAAGGCCAGCAGCCAGTACTTCAAGATCGCCGACGCGGGCGCCGGCGACCCCTTTAATTTTCAGACGGGCGGCGTGAGTAGCACCTGGACGAGTTGCTTCTGGGTGCGCTTCAACTCGATCTCCAACAACGACGGACTGCTCAATAAGACGCAGTTCGACGCCACGCTCAATAACGGTGTGTGGTTGTTGCGGCTGGGTGGCACGTTGGGGGCGAACCTCGAGTTCTGGGCTTGGAAGGGCGCGACATCTTCCGGCGCGGCGGTCGTCAGCGTGCCCGCCAGCGTGACGACGGGCAAATGGTATTTCGTGATGCTCGTCTACGACGGTACGCAGCACGGCACGGATCCTAACGTGCTCACCATTTATCTGAACGGAACCAAACTCACCACGCCCGCGGGGTCCAGCCTGCCGCAACTGCTGCAAAATCCAGCCACCGGTAACACGCCGTTTTACGTGGGGTCGAACCTGGCGGCCACCTACTCCGATTTCAGCATGAACGGACTGACGTTCTGGTCGCGCGCCTTGAGCTCGACCGAGGCGGCCACCGTCTACAACCTATCGGCGGGCGTGGGACCGAATGACACCGCCGCCGCGCAATACAGCGTGTGGGGCGTCAACAATAATCTGCTCTCCTATTGGGTAATGAACGAAGCCAGCGGCCCGCGCACGGACGCAACCGGCAACGGTCATACGCTCACGGAGCAGAACGGCCCGATCGGCAGCGAGATCTGGGCGCCGACCTGGGTCGACGCGCTGCTCAGCAAAACCGCCACCAGCGTTTTCCCTACCAACTCGGGCTCGGTCGGCGGCCAGGACCGCAATTCCGAGGCGCTGTACTCCGCCACCGTGCGCGGTGGCAAGCCGGGCTTGAAGTTTCCAGCGCTATCGCAGATGTACGTCGGCAACTTGCCGGCGCTTTTCAATTCGCTCGGCAGCGGCTACATCATCGCCAACCTGGTGCTCGATTCGCCCTCCACGTCCGAGTCGCTGTCGATCATGTTCTCGGACGATCAGGACAATACCAAGCTCCGCTACCTGGGCTTCAATATGCTGGGCACCAACGATGCCCCGCACGCCAACGACGGCGGCAACGGCGTGAACCCCTTTACGCTGCGCGTGCGCAATGACAGCGGCAGTGGCGATATCTCATCGCTCGACGGCCCCGAGTCCACCGGCAAAATCCCCGCCGGTAACAAGGGGATCACGCCCTCGACGAATCACACGCTGGCGATCGCCAACGTCGGCAGCGGACTCGGCGCGCCGGCCTATCGAATTCTCATCGATGGGGCCAGCCAGGCGGTCACGGTCAACGACGGCGGCTCGGGCGCATTCAGCAATTTTTGGACAAGCGGGCTGGGCAATTGCACGGCGCTCACGTTCAACGGCCTGGCGCGGCTGGGGGACAACACCAGCGGGATTTGGGATATCTCGCAAAACGGTTTCGGCATCACGCTCGGCCACGTCCTGATCGGCGGCCCTTACCCGGGCGACGCGGCATTCAATGCACTACTGAGCGCGATCGCCGCGCAATAGGACGCCCCGATGGTTCGCGGCAGAAAACCAAAACCGACGCGGCTCAAGCTGGCCGAGGGAAACCCCGGCAAGCGGAAGTCGCGCGCGCGGGAGCCGCAGCCGGCCGCCGGCGAGCCAGCCTGCCCGGCCGAGCTCGACGCCGCGGCGCGCGAGGAATGGCAGCGGCTGTGCAAGGCGTTGATTGCGCTGGGGATTCTCACGGAGATCGATCGGGCCGTGCTGGCCGCCTATTGCCAGTGCTGGTCACGGTGGCTGGCCGCGGAGCGCGACATCGCGCGGCGCGGAGTTATTGTCGTGACGGTAATGGGAGCCGAGATGCAAAACCCCAGCCTGCCGATCGCCAACAAGGCCCTGCAATTGATGCTGCGGTTCGGCGCCGAGCTGGGGCTCACGCCCTCGGCCCGCACGCGCATCGACGCCACGCCCGCGCAGCAGCCGACCGGCCTGGCAGCCTTCACAGCGGAGCGTCCCAGCTGATATTTCCCAGGAAATGAATGACCTACCACGGAGGCACCGAGGCACGGAGACGGACGGAAATGATTACTTCGCTGGTTCTGCTCTTCGCTCTGTGCCTCCGCGCCTCCGTGGTTAACACGCTCCGCTCCGTGGTGAATCTTCTCCGCATGGCCAAGAAACGCGCGCTGCCCAAATCGGTCGACCG